>CAYSCE010000019.1:0-19435 GCA_964429475.1 uncultured Bacteroidaceae bacterium
CTGCGTCCTCAAAAAAAAGTTTATTCTGCTTTCGGGACAAACAACAATATGATTTCGTTAAATAAGATGTTTTACCACACATATTCTTTCTAAATGTTTACTCATCCTTTAAAAACTTGGATAAATGCATTTTTATACCAATCTTTGCAGCAAAATCAAACCCTCCTACTTATGGACATGTTTTTAGTAATGGTTATTATTTTCGTTGTCGGTTACATCGCGATTGCGTTGGAACATCCCCTTAAAATTGATAAAGCCGCGTCAGCGCTCTTTATTGGAACCGCCACCTGGATGGCGTATATTTTTGGGGCTTTCGACATCTTTACCAGCGGCGCCAGTACCGCATGGAATGAGTATTTTGCCGCACACCCCGATGCCAACACACTGGAAGGCATGCGACATTTTATTGTCGACATTCAGATTATTGAACACTTAGGCGAGATCAGCGAAATTCTTTTCTTTTTGCTGGGCGCCATGACGATTGTTGAAATCACCGATCAGCACGAAGGCTTTAAAGTGATTACCGACCGCATCAAAACCACCCACAAGGTAAAATTACTGTGGATTATCAGCTTTATTACCTTTTTCTTATCAGCGATTCTCGACAACCTGACGACTACCATTGTCATGGTCGCCTTACTGCGAAAGCTGATTGACGACAAAAAAACACGCTGGTTTTATGCCAGTATGGTTGTACTGGCCGCCAATGCCGGCGGTGCCTGGTCACCCATTGGCGACGTGACAACAATCATGCTTTGGCTTGGCGGGCAGGTTACAACAGTAAGTATCATTCTGGGTGTATTTTTACCCAGCATAGTCTGCATGGTCGTTCCTCTTGCGCTTCTAAGTCTCACAATGAAAGGTCATGTAAACCGACCGGGGATTGATGAAAACAAAAAATCAATTACTACGCCGTTCGAACGCAACCTGATGCTGTCGCTTGGCGTTGGAGGCTTGTTGTTTGTTCCTGTTTTTAAAACAATCACCCATTTGCCGCCATACATGGGAATGTTGCTATCGCTGTCAATTATTTGGATGATTACTGAAATTCTCCATTTTAAAAAGCCGAAAGAATTAAAGCTCAGCGTTGTTTCCATCCTGAAAAAAGTGGATGTGCCTACCGTTTTGTTTTTCCTCGGTATTCTCTCTGCCGTAGCTGCTCTGCAATCGGCCGGACAGCTCACCGTGCTGGCTCAGGTACTCGATGATTCTTTTGGAGATGTGTACCTGATTGGCGGCGCTATCGGATTTCTGTCGGCGGTGGTCGACAATGTGCCGCTGGTGGCAGGCGCCATGGGTATGTATCCCATTGCCGATCCGGGCGCAACAGGCTATATGGCCAGTTTTGTTCAGGATGGTCTTTTCTGGGAATATCTGGCCTATACTGCAGGAACCGGTGGCAGTATGCTCATTATCGGCTCCGCAGCAGGTGTTGCCGCTATGGGGCTCGAAAAAATCGATTTTATCTGGTATCTCAAAAAGATTTCATGGCTCGCTTTGATTGGCTATTTGGCTGGAATAGGGGTCTATATTCTTCAACAGCAGTTGATTGGATAAATTTTCAACGGGTTGGTTTTTCAACCCGTTTTTTTTTGACCTTTGCGCCAAATTTTAAATCACCAGAGTTATGAAGATTTTTGACTTTCTTAAAAAAGAGACAAAACCATTTCGGTTGAAGGATTTACTCAAAATCCTTGGCGTAATGTTCCTTATAATGATTCCCGTTATGACCTTTGCTTCGGGCGGAGGCTCTTCTTCGGCCGATATGCCCACGGTTGGCGGTATCCGCATCGAATTTTTCCTGTTTGCAGCCACTTTGCTTTGTGTTGCCATTTTTCACGATCACACCTTTTATGTAGCACTGACCGGTCTTGCCGTTATTCTTGGATATAAACTTTTCATGGACAGCGGATTCAATCTGGTTGAACATCTGATCGGCAATCCGGAATCGAATCCTTTTATGGAACAAATAACCGACAAAGAAACCCGCGTCGGAGAATGGGGCATTCTGCTGAATCTGTTGGGATTACTGCTTGGATTTGCCGTTCTGGCCAAATTGTTTGAAGAATCAGGTGTTCCCGACAAATTGCCCAACATCCTGCCGGATAATTTTATGGGACCCTTTGTGCTGCTCGTGATGGTTTTCATTCTGTCTTCATTCCTCGACAATATTGCTGCAGCGCTTATTGGTGGAACCATTGCACTGGTAGTTTTCAACAAAAAAGTACATATCGGTTATCTCGCGGCCATAGTAGCAGCATCAAATGCCGGTGGTGCCGGTTCGGTTATCGGCGACACCACCACCACCATGATGTGGATCGACGGCGTTAATTTCATTGAAGTACTACACGCATTTATCGCATCAGGTACAGCCCTCATTCTTTTTGCATGGTTTGCCGCTCACCAGCAGCATAAATTCCAACCCATTATTAAAAATGCTACCGAAGGAGTAAAAATCAAATGGGGCAACTTGTTTACAGTTCTTATGATTCTGGCCGGCGCTATCACATCCAACATTATGTTCGATATGCCCTGGCTGGGCGTATGGGCGGCTCTTGTTGTGGGTATGATCTTCTGCAAAGTACCCTGGGGCGAAGTTTCAGGATCCATCAAAGGTTCTATTTTCCTCCTTTCACTCGTCCTCTGCGCCTCGATGATGCCCGTTGACACATTGCCCGAAGCACATTGGTCAACAGCATTTATTCTTGGTTTTGTATCAGCTGTGTTCGACAATATTCCGCTTACCAAATTGTGCCTCGATCAGGGTCACTACGACTGGGGTATGCTGGCCTATGCAGTCGGTTTCGGCGGATCGATGATCTGGTTTGGTTCTTCTGCTGGTGTTGCCATTACCAACAAATTCCCCGAAGGACGCAACGTAATGCTCTGGCTGCGCAAAGGCTGGCATGTAACACTGGCCTATATTGCAGGTTTCTTCGTTTTACTGCTTGTATGGGGTTGGCATCCGACCAGCAACAACGAGCATAAAGAACCCGCTACCGAATGTGTTTCGCCCGATTGTAAAGTGGCCATTGAGCAAAAGATTCTTAATGGCAAGGACCTGACAACTGAACAACAGAAATATCTGGATGAAAATCCGGATATCGTTGCTTGTCCTGCAAAGTAAATCAATAAAAACTTTCGAAAATAAGAACCCGAAAAACCGGGTTCTTTTTTTGTCTGTACAAGCGGAAATCAATCCTCCCGCACAAAGCGGTAACCAATGGCTGGTTCTGTTATCAGAATTTTCGGGTGATTCGGATCGTCTTCGATTTTCTTCCGGATCTGACCTACGAAAACACGCAGATACTGAGCCTGATCGATAAACGATGGTCCCCAGACTTCTTTCAGAATGTACGGATGGGTGAGCACTTTATTGCCATTGCGCGCCATAAGCGATAGCAACGCATATTCGGTAGCAGTGAATTTAATGTATTCATTATTTTTCTTCACGGTGCGGGCACTTAAATCAATGACCAGATCATAACTTTGAATAATCTGATTTTGTTCGGTCATATTACTTTGCCTGAGAGAAGTTCGTATGCGTGCAAGCAACTCGCCTGTGCGAAAAGGTTTTACCAGATAATCATTGGCACCTGCATCAAGGGCTGCAATAATTTCTTCTTCCGAATCACGCACAGAAAGAATGATTACAGGCGATGTATACCATATTCTTAATTGTTTGAGAATTTCTTTACCGTCAACATCCGGTAATCCCAGATCCAGCAATATAATATCGGGTGGATGCATGGCCGCCATCTGATAGCCTTCCTTGCCCGAAGCTGCTTCAGTGACCAGATAATCTGCACTGCTCAATGTAATTTTAAGCAACTTACGGATCTGACTTTCATCGTCAATGACCAGGATATTGGGTCTGTTATTCATAGTTTTCGCTCCAATCCATCGTTTCGGACGGTATAACAAGTTTTACCATCGCGCCTCCGGCAATGCGGTTACGTAAAATGAGGTCTCCGCCGTGCATGGCAACAAATCCCCTTGCAATGGTCAACCCCAGTCCAAGTCCGCCTGCCTTGGTTGCACGGGGAGATTTTCCCGATCGCTTTTCAGGCACTTCATCATTGAATCCGGGCCCATCGTCTTCCACCGAAATTTCAAGCTGTTCGTTTTTCAATGCAGCCGAAATAGTTATCAGTGTTTCTGCCGGTGTATGAATGATGGCATTGTGCACTACATTGTACAAGGCCTGCTCCATGAGGCCAAAATCGAGTTTGACCAGCGACATGTCATCCGGAATAAACACTTTAATCTGTCTTTCTTTCAGATTGTCCGGAATTTTTTCCAGCGTTTTATAAATAAGTTCATTGACATCACACCACGTTTTTTTTGCTTCGAGAAACCCTGATTCAATACGCGACATGTTGAGCAGGTTATCGACCAGCTGATTGAGTCTTTCGGCAGCAATAAGCACTTCCTGATTGAGTTCGGTTTTGTCCTTTTCCGACATTTCGGTTGCAGGATTTACCAGATTCTCAGTCACTCCAATGATTGTTGTAATAGGCGTTCGGAGCTCATGCGATACCGAGTTGAAAATGGTGTTGTAAAAGTTTAGTGCACGCAGTTTTTCCTCCTTCAGCATGGTTTGCTTTTCGATACGGCGCACCTGCGAAGTAAAAACACCATTCAGCACTACGATAATAAAATACATACTCAGCATGAGCATGTCTTCGGATTCGATCGGATGAAAAGACAGAAAAGGCGGAATGAAGAAAAAATCCCAGATGAATACACTTACAACAGCAGAAACAAGTACAGGCCACACACTAAATACCACCGACATTGCCGACACGGTAAAAAGCAGTATCAGAGCTATACTCTTATATCCGACCACATCGCTGATAAAGTAGCCAACAACAGAAACCACCAGGATGATGACTACACTCAGCGTAAACTGCTTCCACATGTCTAATTTCGAGAATGTCCGCATACGGAAATAATTGATGAACAAAAATACAAAAGAGCCTGTTAGGATATTGTTTATTAACTATTTCACCCTGTAAGGATTTTATAAAGATTTAATGAGGAGTATTTTCGCATGAAAACCTCCCTGTAATTTTGCTGACTCAAAAAACAGAAAAAGCATTTTAAACAATCACCCGTTATGAACCTTTTCAATTTTTTCAAAAAAGGCAGTAAACCCTTTCAAATACAGGATTTGCTAAAAATTGCAGGCACCTTGTTGCTTCTGATGGCCCCCGTATTCACTTTTGCCTCCGATGGTGGAGCGGCCGCAGGAAACATGCCTGCCATTGGTGGTATCCGCATCGAGTTTTTCCTGTTTGCCGCTATTCTGGTCTGTGTAGCTATATTTCACGATCAGACTTTTTATGTGGCTTTAATCGGCTTGGCCGTTGTTCTTGGTTATAAGCTGATTTTCGATCCGGCTTTCAACCTGGTTGAACACTTTATTGGAACAACTCCTTTTGCCGATCAGGTTCAAACAGTAAAATACAGTGGCGAATGGTCAACCATTCTAAATCTGGCCGGTCTGCTGCTTGGTTTTGGTATCCTGGCCAAAATATTCGAAGAATCCGGAATTCCTGATATTCTTCCGCGCATTCTGCCCAACAACTTCATGGGACCATTCCTGTTGCTTGTTATGGTGTATGTGATTTCAACCTTTCTCGACAATATTGCAGCAGCACTTATTGGCGGGACCATAGCCCTGGTAGTCTTTAACGGCAAGGTCCATATCGGCTACATTGCCGGTATTGTCGCAGCCAGTAATGCAGGCGGCGCCGGCACAGTCCTGGGCGATACCACCACCACCATGATGTGGATTGACGGTGTGTATTTCACCGAAGTGTTTCACGCATTTATTGCGTCGGCAACAGCTCTTGTTTTCTTCGGCTGGTTCGCTGCTCATCAGCAACATAAATTCCAACCCATCATCAAAGACACCAAACCCGATTCAAAAGTAAAATGGGCTAACCTGCTTGTTGTACTTATGATTCTGGCCGGTGCCATCACCACCAACATGATGTTCGATATGCCAATGCTTGGCGTTTGGGCAGCACTGATTGTCGGTATGCTGATTATTAAAGTTCCCTGGGGAGAAATTCCCGGATCCATCAAAGGAACCATTTTCCTCCTCTGCCTTGTGTTCTGTGCATCCTGTATGCCCGTCGAAACCTTGCCCGAAGCACACTGGTCAACCGCGTTCATTCTCGGTTTTGTATCTGCTGTATTCGACAACATCCCACTCACCAAACTGTGTCTTGCCCAGGGTCATTACGACTGGGGTATGCTTGCCTACGCAGTAGGTTTCGGCGGATCGATGATCTGGTTCGGATCTTCAGCCGGCGTCGCCATCACCAACAAATTTCCCCATGCACGCAACGTAATGCTGTGGCTGCGAAAAGGATGGCACGTTACGTTTGCATACATCCTTGGTTTCTTTGTTCTGCTGATTGTCTGGAACTGGCACCCCACTTCGAACAAATATCACAAGGAGCCCGCCATCGAATGTGTTGCACCCAATTGTAAAGTGGCCATTGAGGCTAAGATAAAAGCAGGCGTTGAGCTTACTCCGGAACAGGGAAAATATCTCGAAGAAAACCCCGAAATCGGCGTTTGCAAAAAATAATTTCCCGAAACACATCCGAAAATTTTTTAAATAAACTCAACCCTTTCAACAATCATTTAATTATCTCACAAAGAGGAAACTTCGGTTTCCTCTTTTTTTTCTACTTTTGATTCCGCTAATATTTCAGTGAAAAAAATTATTTCTGCCACGGTGCTTGTTCTGTTCCTGCTTACAGTAGTGGGCGGGCAGTACTTTTTGTTTAAGGCTTATCGTACACATGTCCGCGCTCAGGCCAAACTGGCGCTGAAAGCCATGGCCAGAGAAGACGCCGAAGTGCTGGCATTTTCGAAGAAAGATTTTGAAAACGGTCTGCCCTACACCATCGTTCCCGATAAAAATGATGAAATAATTTTCGAAGGTGAGTATTTTGATGTAAAAGATACACGCACAACAAAGGACAGCATTTTTTTGTATGCCTACCGCGATACCCGTGAAAAACTACTGGTGCAGCAATTCGAAAAACAAACGCGCGAAAATGACACAGGGCCTGCAGCCACATTGCTGCATCAGTTCAACAGCCTGTTTGTTTGTATTCCTAATTCATGCACATCCATTCAGCATCACAGCGATGGACAAAAATTCATTTTTATTACATTCAACAATCAATATCAGTTGAATGAAAATGGGATTGACAGCCCCCCCCCACGTTGTGCTTAATGTTATTTTTTTCAGATATCATGATGTTTTTTATTTGGAAACCATCATGGTATCGTAGATTTAATCAAGTCGAAAATGGCACCAGTCCTGAATAAGGAACTGTTGAACCATTTTTGAATAAATTCAAATTGAAAAAAACGAATGAAAAAATTAATATTGTTTTTTGCAGTCACGATGACATGTTTATATCTGCATGCACAGGTGATTACCATTAAAGACCAGCAATCGGGAGCACCGCTCGATCTGGTGACTTTATCCAGCAACAGCCCGCGGGCTTTTGCTATAACCAATGCCGAAGGGCAGGCCGATATCCGCGGCTTTAAAGGTGCCGAAAAAATCGAAGTCCGCTTTCTGGGATATAAGACCGAAATCATGAGCTACAGCCAGATTGAGAAATCAGGATTCAACATCACTTTGGTTCAAACCGGCATCAACATCGATGGCGTGGTGGTCTCTGCAACCCGCTGGAATCAGGTTTCATCAGGTGTTCCGTCATCCATCATTTCCATTTCTCCTAAAACGGTTTCATTGCTCAATCCACAAACAACTGCCGATTTGCTGGGTGCATCGGGTAAAGTATTCATCCAGAAAAGCCAGCAGGGCGGCGGAAGCCCCATGATACGCGGCTTCGCAACCAACCGCCTTTTATACACAGTCGACGGAGTGCGCATGAATACTGCTATTTTCCGCTCAGGCAATATTCAGAATGTCATCTCGCTCGATCCGTTTGCAACCGAAAATACCGAAGTGTTTTTTGGCCCGGGCTCTGTCATCTATGGCAGCGATGCCATTGGCGGCGTGATGAGTTTTCAAACACTTACACCAAAACTGTCCATGACCGATCAGCCCTACATTTCAGGCAAGGCTGTTTCGCGCTATTCATCGGCCAACAATGAAAAAACAGGACACTTCGACATCAATGTCGGCTGGAAAAAATGGGCCATGCTCAGCAGTATTTCCACATTCAATTATGGCGATCTGAAAATGGGCAGCAACGGACCCAAAGAATATCTGCAGCCATATTATGTGCAACGTCAGGACAGTGTTGACAGAATAATGACCAACAACGATCCGCGCATACAAACTCCAACCGGATATCAGCAAATGAACATGATGCAGAAAATCCGCTTCAGCCCGAACGAAAAATGGGATTTTCAATATGGATTTCACTATTCCGAAACATCCGAATATTCGCGCTACGACAGGCTTATACGTTATAAAAACGGTTTGCCACGCTATGCCGAATGGTACTACGGCCCGCAAAAATGGATGATGAATAATCTCAACATCATGCACACGGCCAATAACAAAGTGTATGATCAGCTTTCGGTTCGTCTGGCCCAGCAACACTTTGAGGAAAGCCGCATCAGCCGCGACATTAACAAGCCCGGCCGCGAAACCCGCATCGAAAAAGTAGATGCCTTTTCTGCCAACTTAGATTTCACAAAAACACTCCGTGAAAACAATACACTTTTTTATGGTGCCGAAGCTGTTTGGAACGATGTTACTTCTATTGGTATCGACGAAAATATTGTCACCAATATAATTCAGGACGGAGCCACCCGCTATCCGCAATCTACCTGGAGTTCATACGGTGCATACCTGACCGATCAGCAGCATTTTTCAGATAAATTCATGTTGCAGGGCGGATTGCGATACAGCCTGTATATGCTCGATGCTACTTTCGATACTACTTTTTATCCGTTCCCTTACACCAAAGCTGAAGTCAGTAATGGTGCAGTTACCGGAAGCATCGGATTCGTGTACAAACCTTCCGACAAATGGGTCATCAGCGCCAATGGTGCAACGGCTTTCCGCTCACCCAATGTCGATGACCTCGGAAAAGTATTCGATTCGGAACCGGGTTCTGTGATTGTTCCAAATCCTGACCTCGAAGCAGAATACGCATACAATGCCGATCTCGGACTGTCCAAAGTGTTTGGTAAATCCGTGAAAATTTACACAACCGGTTATTACACCATTTTGCAGAACGCCATGGTGCGTCGCGATTTTCAACTGAATGGACTCGACAGCATTCTGTATGATGGCGAAATGAGCAAGGTGCAGGCTATTCAGAATGCCGCTGTGGCACACGTGTATGGTGTGCAGGTTGGCTTCGAGATCAAACTGCCGGAAGGCTTTGGTTTTGAATCAGATTTCAACTTTCAGAAAGGCGAAGAAGAACTGGACGATGGCACCACTAGCCCGTCGCGTCACGCTGCTCCGCAGTTTGGTGTAACTCGGCTTTCGTATCACACCGGTAAACTCGACATGCAGTTTTATGCCCAGTATTGCGGCGAAGTGTCGTATGAAAATCTTCCTGAAGAAGAAAAAGGAAAAACCGAAATCTATGCAAAAGACGCAGATGGCAATCCTTACTCACCTGCATGGTATACGCTGAATTTTAAGGCCATGTATCAGCTGAACAATACATTTACTGTAAGCGCCGGCCTGGAAAATATTACCGATCAGCGCTACCGTCCGTACAGCTCGGGCATCGTTGCTCCGGGACGTAATTTCATTCTGGCTCTGCGCGCCAATTTCTAATCTCATTTCATTCAACAAAAAAAGGAGCGATCGTTAAAAACGACGCTCCTTTTTTTATTGGTTTAAACTTTTATCTACTGAATACTTTCACCCAGGCATCGCTCTCAGCACGCTGCACATGAATTAAAACAATACCGCTCACCAGGTTATTGAATGTAATTTGTCCGTCATTCTCTGTAGCAGTAAATTGCTGCAAAACGCGTCCATCAGCCGAATATATGCTGATCATACAATTTTCTTCCGGCAGATTCCAGTGCAGATTTCCGTTTTCAGCAAACACATGAGCCCACTCAGAATCCTCTCCAATTCCCGCGTTCATGTAATGAATCATTTCCGAACAGCCCGTACATTGTCCGGTGTTGTGTGCACACAAAGTATAGATGCCAGGCTGTGTGGCTGTGTACGACTGGCCTGTAGCGCCGGGAATCGTATCGCCATACCAATACCACTGATAATACGTGAAAATAATATCTGAGGTGAAAACTGAATCATTGGCAATACTGACATAAATATTTGGGGTAGGCATCACAAAAAACTGAATAGAGTCTTCGGCAACACATCCATTGGTATCGGTATAGGTCAGATACACCCACATATTCTGTTCCGGAGAGATAAACGGATCGGGCACTGTTGAAGATGACACAATGGAATCAGGGCTCCATAAACAATTGGTGAACCCGGCATCAACGCCCAATTGTACTGAGTCACCGCTGCAAATATTCATATTGTTGGCTGATATGGCTGGCATGGCATCATTGCTGGCCAGTACTTCCAATGCAATGGCATAATAAAATGAACTGTCCGAAAATAAAATCTGGTAAGTACCAGCGGTCAGATTGGAGAATGTATTACTGGTAGTGGTGGTTACACCAAGATCATAACTATAGTAAACCGGACCATTGATGGTTCCGACATTTAATGTAATTGAACCATCGTTGTTTCCACAATGAGCCGGAAGTATTGTTGAACCATTATAAACAACGGTTTGAAGTCGGGATAAACCGCTACCAGTTCCAATCCATACATATCCATTGAAGTCAACGGTTGCACAGGTTTGAGTTGCTGAGACCATTCCCGCACTGGTACCATATGTGGTAAAAGCAGCGTTGCGAAAGTGACTGGTACCGTTTCCATTGGTGGCAACCCACAAACGGCTTTTAGCATCAGAAGCAATGCCACGAACATCGTTGTGAGCAAGCCCGTCGGAAGTGGAATAAGCTGTCCATGTTGCACCATTCCATTTATATAAACCACCGCCAATGCCCATACTGGGGAGCGAGCCCATCCACACATTGCCGGCTGCATCGGTGGTGGCCGACTGTACCTGATCTCCGTTGGTGTTTATTCCGTTAATACTCGTATAGGTGGTCCATACTGTACCGGTAAATTTACTCACTCCGGCGGCTGTTCCAAACCACATATTCCCCGATAAATCCTGTGTAATGGCCAGCACAAAATTCTGCACAAGCCCACTGACAGTATTGTAGGTGGTAAATGAAACACCATTGTATTTACTTACACCGGCGCCCGCTGTGCCTGCCCACACATTATCGGCATTATCCACATACACACTGCGCAAATCGTTCGAAGCCAGTCCCTGCGCGGTTGTGTAATTGGTAAAAGTTGATCCGTTGTATTTCGATAATCCTGCAGAAGTAGCAATCCAGATATTTCCCGATCCGTCAACATCAATGGCCTTGACGGTATTACCAACCAATCCCTGCGTAGTGGTATAGGTTGTCCAGGTTGTGCCATTGAATTTTGACAGGCCGCTGCCGCCCGTTCCTACCCACAGATTGCCGCTTGCGTCAGCTGCAACCGCAGTTACATTGTTCGATGCAATGCTGCTGTTGGCTGTTGTATAATTGGTGATGGAATAATTTTGCGCAGCAAGGACGCCGGCAAAAATGAACATAAAGCAAAAAAGAAATGTTCTCATGAGTGTGTTGTTTATAACCAGAGTTAGATGAAGCCCAACGAAATATGTTTAATGAAAATCAAAAATAGTAATTTTGACGCATGGATGTACTATGGTTGATATTATTAAGCATTGGATTATGCTTCGACACCCTCGCCGTAAGCGTTTCTATCGGCATAAATGATCGGAAAGTCGCTTTTTTACAGGCATTCCGGATTGCTTTTATTCTGGCTTTTTTTCAGGCATTAATGCCATTTCTTGGCTGGCTCAGCGGAAAAACACTCGAAAATTACATCTCTCCCGTCGATCATTGGGTTGCATTGGTTCTGCTAACACTGGTCGGCGGCAAAATGATTTTCGAATCCTTCAGCAACAACGATGACGATGAGCCCATGAATATCAACAGCCTGAAACTCATCATCACGCTTGCTGTTGCAACCAGCATCGATGCTTTTGCAGTTGGAATTCCGCTGGGTTTTAGCGACGTAAATATCTGGATTGCCGCACCGGTCATTGGCCTCTTTACCGGCGTTACCGCCATGATTGGAATGCTTATCGGCAAAAAAGCCGCTGGCTTACTCGGACCAAAAATACAAATAGTAGGCGGCCTTATTCTTATCGGTCTTGGCCTGAAAATTTTCCTCGAACACATGGAGGTCTTGTAGCTCAGATAATGTCCCATTTACAGCAGTGAGTGGTGAGCAGTGAGCAGCGAACTGGTTATTGGTTATCAGTTATCAGTTATCAGAAAGCGGTTAGCGGGAAGTGGTTATTGGTTATCGGGTTCTTTATTTGAAAATTTGCATCCACTTAAAAATTCGTTTACTTAGGATTCTGTTTTTGCTTTTCGCAAATAACTGATGTAGCCATTAATAAGTCTCAGGCAGGAATTTGTTAGGCTAAGAAGTTCCGCATGGGTCATTTCATTAATATAATCACACTCCCTTGCAACCGACAAATGATCAATCATTTCAGAAAGAGATCCTCTTGTAATTCTGCAGAATTGAATGTTTTCCTGATAAAAATATCGGCCATAGCCCTCAGCAATATTTGCAGTTGCACTTCTTGTTGCTCTTATCATCTGATCACAAAGGCGTTTTTTCTCGTCCACAGGAAAGGTTTTACATAATATCCAGATACTTTTTCTAAGATTACGACATTGTTGCCAAACCTCAAGGTCCTCATGTGTTTTAATGTTATTACTCATTCTGAACTATGCTTTTTAAAAGTTCTACAGATTCAACAACCATTAACCAATTCCCGTTAACCATTAACCATTAACCGTTAACCATTAACCATTAGCCGTTAACCGTTAACCATTAACCATTAGCCGTTAACCATTAACCATTAACCGTTATCCATCAGTCTCATTTATACTTAAACCTCTCCCACTCCCACACCGCAGCGGTCGATTTTGATTTTTCAGGAAGCTGGTACTTCGATAAATAACGGCCTTCACCGAAAACCGAGTCGTAATGCGCCATAAACGCTTCCGATACTTTGTGCACTTCGGGATTCTGTTCCTTGTTTCCCTGATATATGGCGGCACGCGGAGCAATCAACTCCTGCGGTAAATTCTGCAGCGGAATGCAAACCGGATAAATTTTTTCAATTAAAAACTCTGTGAACTCCTGTGATGAACCATAGAAATAATGCCGCACATCCCACTCAAAAGTCGGATGTTTGAAAATATCAAAAAAGCCTATTCCGAAATATTTCTGCAGCAAACGCTCACGCTGCCTGAACAATCCGGGTTGTGTCTTCTGCGTGTCAATCACCGCCTGGCGCGGGTTTTCGGCCAGCGACCACGGAAAAATCATCGGCGCAAAAGAACAATAGGCCAGACTCCAGATATACAAATCATACAACATGTCTTCCCACCGGCTTTTGATTTCACTCCATTCATTAATCAATGGCTCGAAATGATAATCAATCCTGCGGTGTCCAAAACTCAGCTCATCCTGATTAGGCGTCCCGATCTTCGATTCAGCCGCCAGCTTGTCAAACAGTTCCAGCTTTTGTTTATCGCGTTCAATATGATGTGGACTCACCGGCATGGCTCTGGTCATTCCCAGCAGATATACCAATCCCTCCCGTACCAACGCGCTCCCATCCATGGCTTTATCAAGACTTTTTTCTATCTGAATCCGCAAATATCGCGGATACGTCATTCCGGGCTCTTCTCCAAGGGCAATCAGATTTTCAATCGGCTTTGTAATCAAATCAATTTTCATCAGAACATCAATCTCAACGTCGTTTTTATAGGCATTGGGTCTGTTCTTCAATTCTTCATCAATTTGCTGCTCACCCTGCCGCTTCATGGCTCCTGATCCGCCACTCATCAAAAAAGCATTCTTCGGCATTCCACCTTTTTTACCGGCATTGCGTTCGGCATAATCCATCCCTTTTCTGAAAGCTTCTTTCGGATCGTAATTCCGGCTTTCCTCCATGGTTCGCTCCTTTTCGTCGCGGATGCGTTTCACTGCATCGCGTAATGCATTCAGATTTTGTTTCAGCAACGCAGCATCGTCATAGCCGATTTCTTTCTGCTTTTCCTGCGCCTGAGCGCTCAACAGGCGACTGTAATTGTCGCTGAATTTTACATAAATATCTTCGGCCATCACCTGCATATTGAAGGCCATCACATCATCGTGCGTGCGCGCAAGCTCTTCGAGACGATTATAATGTTCGCACATTTTATCAAAATACTCACCGCTCATGTTTTTATCGCGGCATTCCTGCACCATGTTTTTAAAAGTCCCCAGCAGGGCATCGGACATCATTGGATCGAGTGGCATAAACGGCGTTTTATTGATTGATGAGTTGTTTATATTTCGACAATTGTTCGCTGATATGTTCATCCCTGTACGGCAGCAAACGGCGATGGCGGTATTCGGTCACCACATCGGGATTGTGGCGCCATGAGGGATCCAGCAGGTTCATCTGCTCTTCCATATTCTTCACTGCTTCGCGGATTGAATCGGTATAGTAGCTTACCATCTTTTTCATATCCGATTCGTATTCCGCTGGCACAACGGCCTGGGAATATATTTCAAGCCGGTCGAGATACATCCAGCAATGATGAAAAATACGATTGGCCTCGTCCAGCGATATCTCGCGCATGCCGCGCGTTTCCTCAGTATTCACCATGTTGATCAAATCGAACACCGCTGTAAACTGATCGGCTTTTTCCAGAATCCGTTCCGACACTGCGGCGCGCACCACCTCCTGAAACTCTTTATAGAAGGCGTTTTCCATAATATTCTTATCCTTCACAAGCGCTACCGCACACAGTTCATTCAGATTCCCGATTCTGTCTCTGAACTCCTCCAATGCAGCGCATCCCTGCATGGCTTCACTCAGATTTTTTTCGGCTTCGTAGCTGTTTTTGTAATTCGGATTACCGGCATAGCGTTCCGCCCTGACACGATAATACTCCTGATATTCCTGCAATAAGTCAGACATATGGTTGGTGATTTTCGGTAAAAATACAAATTTGCCCATACAAAAAAACAAAAAAGGCATGTTCTTTCTCCGCTAGAATTTTTAACATAAAGAATCGGCCGGGAAATGTTAAATTTTTAAAGATCGGTCACTTTTTCCTAATCTCCCAAAACCCTCACTAAAACATGGTTTTTAACAACATTGAAATCAGATTTTTGAGATTTTACTACGTAGTTAACCATCCGGATTTAATAAAATCTATAGCCGATGCGTTATGTAATTCAATAATTATTCTTACTTTAGTCTTTTCAAACCTTAAAAACGGAACCCATGAAGCATACTTTTCTTTTACTTCTGCTTCTGTCACTGACTTTCACCGGCATGGCCGATATTGTTCAGGTAAAAGACACCAGCAACAAAGTAGAAAATACGGGAATTGCCCTCATTTTTGATGAAATGACCCGCGAAAAGTTTTACAATTCCGACAACTTTTTTCCTGAAAAAAACAAGTATGGTTACGAGGCCAATTTTGTTCCTACCTATAACGACAGCATTCTGAGTGCCCGCATCAAATCGCTTGATGAATCCTCTCCGTTCGAATACCGCTACAATCCGGAAGTTCGCAAATGGATTGATTTTTATGTTTCGAAACGCTATTTCATTGGCCGTTTGGTTGGATTATCGCTGCTGTATTATCCTGTTTTCCAGGAGCAATTCGATAAATACGAAGTTCCGCTCGAAATGTGTCACCTGGCCGTTGTTGAATCTGCACTGAATCCTACCGCAAAATCGTGGGCAGGCGCTGCAGGTTTGTGGCAGTTTATGTATAAAACAGGCTTACTCTACGATCTGAATGTTACCTCTTATGTCGATGACCGCTACGATCCGGTTAAAGCCTCCATTGCTGCCGCCCGCCACATGAAAGATCTGTACGCTATCTATCACGACTGGGCATTGGTACTGGCCGCATACAATGCCGGCCCTGGCAATATTAACCGCGCCATCAAACGTGCCGGTGGCGAAACCAATTACTGGAAAATAAAACATCTGTTGCCAAAAGAAACGCAGGCTTATGTTCCCGCTTTCATTGCTGCCAGTTATGTGATTACCTATTATGCCGAACATAACATCACCGTACAACGGCCTCAATTCATGGATTGGGACATCGATACCGTTTCGGTAAAAGAAACAATGTCGTTTTCCTATTTGTCTTCTTTTATCGGAATTGATGAAACAGATCTTACCTTCCTCAATCCGCAATACATCAAAAAAGTAATTCCGGGATCGGCCAAAAATAACTGTACGGTACGCCTTCCGCAAAAATACATTCTGGCATTTGTCGAAAAAGAACAGGCCATGTACGACAGCCTGCATAAAACAGCCGCTGCCGACAGCGCACTCATTGCAAGCCAGACAGTAAAACCGGTTGTTCAGCCAAACCCCAATCCCAAAGTTGTTGAAACACCTACCGGAATCAAAAATTATCACGTAGTGAAAAACGGAGAAACACTGGGCACCATTGCATCAAAATATGGTACCACTACCGCAAAAATTCAATCCTGGAACAATCTGTCGGGGACCACCATTTATCCGGGACAAAAACTGGTCGTTTACGGAAACAGCTCAAATAACACAACTACACAGCAACAGCAACAGCAACAGCAACAAGTTAGCACCGGTTCGGGAACCGTGTACTACACTGTAAAAAGCGGCGACACACTCTGGAAAATTGCTTCAACACATGGGGTTAGCGTGGATGCGATTCGAAAAGCCAATAATCTGCAATCGGATAATCTGCAGATCGGGCAAAAATTAAAAATCCACAAAAACAGCTGACAATTATGAAACGAATTTTTTTAATCCTTCTTACCGGTGTTCTTGCAACATTGGTTACCTCCTGCTTTAAAAAAGAAAAAAATGGGCTGCCTCCCTCAACCGGTGGTGTGGCCGATGTGCTCATTATCATGCCCAATCCTCAATGGGAAACATTGCTTGGAGCCACTCTTAGAGAAGTACTCTCCTCAAGTCAGGAAGGACTGAATCAGGCCGAACCAACTTTCGATCTGTCGCAGATTCAACATAACGAATTCTCCGGATTGTTTCTCAAATACCGCAAAATTATCCGTGTATTTGTCAGCGATACAGTCAATACATCACAGATTATTTATCGCAACGACATTTACTCAACACCGCAGATCATCATTGAACTGCATGCTAAAACCGAGGCTGAAGCTGTTAATCTGCTCAAATCAAAAGGACCTTCTCTTGTCGAAAAATTACGGCTTACAGAACGAACCCGCATTATTAAAGCTTTTCAAAGTAAATCTAATGCTGATCTTACAAAAAAAGTAGCGGACAAATTCGGATTTAAACTCGTTTTTCCCGCAAGCTTTTACGAAGCTAAATCAGCCACCAACTTTGGCTGGTACAGGCTCGAAACACCCAAATACTCGCAGGGAATTCTTATCTATACTCGTCCTTTTGCCGACAGCTCACAGCTGAATCAATCGCAGATTATTGCTTACCGAAATACCATCACACGTCAGTACATTCCCGGTGAACTCAAGGACTCGTATATGTCAACCGATACGGTTAGTATGCCCATCTCTTTTGTAAAACCTTTTGCCGGTTCAAAAGCCATTGAAACACGCGGCCTGTGGAAAACCGAAGGCGATTTTATGGGCGGCCCCTTCATTAGCTACACCATTCACGACAAAGCAAACAACCGCATCATCACCCTCGAAGGATATGTGTATTATCCAAGCCAGGACAAGCGCGATCTGCTCATGCAGCTCGAAGCTATTCTGCATTCGTATGAAGTGAAATAAAAACAATTTGAATATTATAAACCGCCTGTGGTATGAATAACCCTGGCGGTTTTTTGTTTCTGCTATGCTTGGTGTTCTCAAATTATACCAAAACGAATTATAAAACCAACCAAATCTTCCTGCCACGCATGGTGTCATACTGATTGCGATAGCTATCGCAACGTTTCAGTATCTATCATGCGTGACTCATCATCCACCGCAGATGCTGAAATAAATTCAGCATGACACGGTGGATGATGATTGCGTCTCTTTTGTAAGAGCAATTGGACCACAATATAATTCATTTCGGTATAAATCATCAATGCAAAATATACCGGATCGGAATATTAAACAACGAATACACGGGTTTGCCTTTATCCATTCCCGGCTTCCAGTCGGGCATTTCGCTAACGACCCGTATCGATTCTTCGTCGCAGCCGCCGCCAATTCCACGCTCAAGCCGCACCTGCGTTACTTTTCCATCCGGACGCACTACAAATGAAACATACACAATTCCCTGAATGTTGCTCTCTCTGGCTATTTGTGGATATTTGATATTGTTCGCCAGATAGTTCAACAAAGCTTCCTGTCCTCCCCGGAACTCAGGTGCAACCTCGGGTTTAATATCCAGACCCCCCATATATTTTTCTACGGGCAAGGCCGGATTAAGTAAATCGTCCATAGTCAGCGATACATCATCGAGCAAAATAACAATAGTATCTTTCTCTCCCTGCACAGCATATTTATAAAACCGGTAGTCAATTTCTTCGACACATTTTGTAGTCTTCACTTTAGAATAATACAAACCACCGTTGTACACAACCGAATCTTTTCTGGTGCAGCGCTTTTCCAGTAATTCATAGGACGCATAATCACCCATACTTTTTGCTTTATACCACGCAGAGCACGCCAGACAACTGTCGCCCAGATTCCATTTGGTAAGACCGAGATTATAATACACATCAGCAGAAGGATAGGTTGAGGCCATCTGTGTAAACAACGAATCGGCCTTTTTAAAATCTTTTTTCTTATAGGCTGCCACAGCCAGATCAAACATCTTTGAGATTTGCTTTCCTTGTCCTGTTGCCAAAAACGGAAACAACAAAACAATAACAATCAACCATTTTTTCATTACAATATAATTTCTATTTCAAAAGTTTCAAACTGAACAATGGCTCCGGGCCTTAGTTTCCGGCGTCGAACTAATTCGGTTTCGCCAGCCGGCAACAAACACTTTTCATCCACCAACTTTAAATATCCAATCCAAAATTACACATTATTATGTTTATAACAACGGTATTATTGAAGAATAAATCGGATGGGGATATTATAAATCATGTTTACAGGTTTTCCAGCAGCTTTCCCGGGGATCCAGTCCGGCATTGCTTTTACAACACGGACAGCTTCTTCATCAAGCCCGCCACCGACTCCATTTGTCACACGTACATGTGAAACACT
>CAYSCE010000020.1:0-19004 GCA_964429475.1 uncultured Bacteroidaceae bacterium
CTACTGAATACTGGCTACTGATCCGCCGCGGCGGACTGGCTACTAACATTCATTTACGAAAGATTTTTCAGGGCTTTATCTATCACATTCTGATAGTGTTGTTTTGGCTTCACACCAACGATTCGACTGTATTCTTTTCCGTTTTTAAAAACAATAACCGTCGGAATACTGCTCACACCATACTTTGCTGCGGTGCGCTGCGACTCCTCTACATTGAGTTTCGCAATTTTCACTTCGCCCGCATTATCATCGGCGAGCTGACTGATGGTTGGACCCAGCAACTTGCAGGGCATGCACCAACCCGCCCAGAAATCGACCAACGTAACACCGGATGAAATTTTCTTCTGAAAATCGGCATCTGTCAGATGCAGCAAATGCTCGCTATCAGGGTCGTTCGAGGCATTTTTCAGTTTCAGATAACTACGTACACTCAGCAGGACCAAAAGTCCTATAACGCTGATGAGAATAATAAGCCAGACGGGCATAATTTTAATTTTTTAATGATTACTCTTTAATTCCCAGGTGCGTGCTGCAGCTGCCAGCGCGGCCACTGTAGCTTCACCCACCGCTGTTGTTACCTGACGGTATTTTTTTGCAATGCTGTCACCGGCAGCATATATGCCGTTTACAGCGGTTTCCATATCGGCATTTACAACAATTTCACCGCGACTATTCAATGGAAGCAAGTCTTTCAAAAATGTTGTATTCGGCTGATAGCCAATGAATATGAATGCACCATCGGTATTAAACCATTCTTCTTTATCGTCTTTCATGTTGTGCAACAACACCCTTTCAAGTTTTCCTTCACCCGCAAATTCATGGATTTCGGTTTCCATGATGAAGTTGATTTTCGGATTATTTTTCGCTTCTTCAACATACGCCGGGAAAGCCTGAAAATGATCGAACTGATGCACAATCGTTACAGTTTCAGCATAACGTGAAAGCGAGACTGCTTCTTCGAGTGCAGAGTTACCGCCACCGACTACCACAATGTTTTTACCGGTAAAAAATTCTCCGTCACAGGTAGCGCAATAACTCACACCAAGGCCCTTATAATCCTGCTCACCTTTGGCACCCAACATCCGCGGAGCGCCGCCAGGAGTAAGGATTACTGAATATGCACTGTACGAAATATCACCTACACGTACTGTTTTTAATAACCCTTCATTCCAAATCTCAGGCGGAGCAGAAATGGTTTTTATCGTTGCACCAAAAGACAGGGCCTGCTTTTTCATGACAGATGCCAGCTTGTAACCACTAATACTTTCAACGCCCGGATAATTGGCGATTTCGTGCGTCAGTATCATTTGACCACCAGCCACGCCGACATTCAGTATGAGCGTATTCAATTTCGCGCGGGACAGGTAGATACCGGCCGTTAATCCGGCCGGTCCTCCACCTATTACAATAACATCGTATTGTGTTGCAGCACTCATAATAACTTATTTTCCAGGTTCACCAAAACATTCATCCAAAGCAGCACGTACCTGATCTTCGCTCTGTATGCTGCTTACAGCTTTCGCCACTTTTCCGTTTTTGTAGTACATGACAAAAGGCAAACCCATGAAGCCGCTTGTTTCAGGCGCATTGCGTATCACATGCGACTCGGGAGAATCAAACATCATGTCGGCAAATTTCACATGACTGTACTCGTTTTCCAGATCTTCCATCACAGCATACACAGGAATACACATAGGGCCCATGCGGCCGCACGTAATCATAACGTTTTCGTTTTCACTGATGATTTTCTGCCAGTCAGCTGCAGTTTCAACATGCGTAAGGTTGGTGTCAAGTGTCATATTGTTTTGTTTTTTGGTTATTCGTTTATCCTGATTTCATGTGTAACCGGCATGGCTTTTTTATAAACCGCCGACACGCCGCAATACTTTTCCTGCGACATTTCAATCGCTTTTTCAATTTTATCGAGTGGCAGATCCAGTCCACGGAAACTATAAATAACATGCATGGACGAATAATGCTTTGGGTGTTCCTCTGTCACATCAGACTCAATACGTATATCCAAAGAATCGTATTCAACCCTCATTTTCTTCAGTATACTCACTACATCCATTCCTGTACAACCCAGCAATGCAGCCATCATCAGCTCTTTCGGGCGTGGTCCCAGATCCTCTCCGTTTCCTTCCTTCGATGCATCCATAATTAATTTGTGACCACTGACTTCCGCTTCAAAAGCCATATTACCCAGCCACTTTCCATTAACAGAAGATTTCATATGCAGATTTTTAGATGTTTGCCGTCAACAAATACTATTCCCCGACACAAATCAATCATTTCACGTCAAAAATCGCGACTATGTGTCAGCTGCAATGATAATTATCATGACAGACAGATGGATTGTCTGACACTATAATACAAAAAGCAAATAATATAAGTCAGCTATCGCACTCATCAGGAAATACAACAACCTGAGACAACAGAAACACTATTTCATTTCAGCTTGCTGCCTGAGTTTTTCAATTCCCTCAATGACTTTATTCCATGCTGGAATTTCAGAGTCATATACATCGAAAGCCGACGGGTCATACGTAACGGAAACAGGCATCAGCCCATTCAACTTTGCCCAGGAATAGTAGTAGTACGTGACGAAAAAATAACTCTCCGGAGATAACTCTTCAAGCTGATATTCCGGGAGGTTTTCATCCAACCAACGTGTTTTATCCGGTGACATTTCAGATGTATCCTTTCGGGAAAAAACTTCTTTTTCAAACACAAAGTTATTTGAATCCAAATGATAGACAGTCTTAAACCACATTTCGCAGTCATTCTGGTACATCAGGGCGCCATCTGAATATAGCAATTCTGTAATGGTTGAATCGGTATACTCATATTCCACTTTCTCCGGCAGATAACAAATTTTATCCGTGAAAATTTTTCCGTTTTTCAGAAATTCCAAAGATGAAACTCTACCCTGAGCATCAACTGTCTCCCTTAAAATGTTTTTGACTCCGGTTGTATCATCGACATTCCACCGCAGCAAAGACCACGAGCTGGCGGTCATCTCATATTCATGAAATAAAACAGTCTGTGCAAATGCAAAACCATTACAAGCCATAAAGAGAATAACAAGAATTGTTTTGCATTTACCAGACATATATGTGCGCATAACTTTTTATCACTTAAAACCAGACAGACAGCGGAATTCAGACAATCACACCCTGATAACAAAAGCTGCCACCGCTATTCTAACTGAATTGTCCATGCACCTATCCGTTAACCATTAACTGATAACCGTTAACCATTAACCAATATCCGTTAACCAATAACCGTTAACCATTAACCATTAACCGATAACCCTTAACCAGTTCGCTGCTCACTGCTAATTCAAAGCATTCTCTCAGTAAGTGCCAACCGCATTCAAATCTTCAAAGGCCACTAAAAGTCGCTTCACCATTGACTTTTCGCCTTCGCGCAACCAAACGCGTGGATCGTAGAATTTCTTATTCGGTTTGTCTTCGCCTTCGGGATTGCCGATCTGGCCTTGCAGGTAGCCTTCGTTCTTTTTGTAGAAATTCATCACACCTTCCCACATAGCCCACTGAGTATCGGTATCAATATTCATTTTAATCACACCGTAGGAAATGGCCTCACGGATTTCTTCGCGTGCAGAACCGCTACCGCCGTGGAAAACAAAATTCACTGGTTTTTCCTGTGTGTTGAATTTATTCTGAATATAATCCTGACTGTTTTTCAGAATCACCGGCATCAATTTCACGTTGCCTGGTTTATAGACTCCGTGTACGTTTCCGAACGAAGCTGCGATGGTGAAATCGGGCGAAATCTTCATCAGTTCTTCGTATGCATAAGCAACATGCTCGGGCTGCGTGTACAGCTTCGAATTATCGACATTTGTGTTGTCTACGCCATCTTCTTCGCCGCCGGTGACGCCGAGTTCTATTTCGAGTGTCATGCCGATTTTCGACATACGCGCCAGATATTTTTTACATATCTCAATGTTTTCTTCCAGCGTTTCTTCGCTCAGGTCGAGCATATGACTGCTGAAAAGCGGCTTGTTGTGCTGTGCGTAGAATTTTTCACCGGCGTCGAGCAGACCATCGATCCATGGCAGCAGTTTTTTAGCAGCATGGTCGGTATGAATTATCACCGGCACACCATACATGGCGGCTACGCGATGAATGTGTTCGGCGCCTGAAACCGAGCCTGCAATGCTGGCCTGATAGGCATCGTTCGGCAACGCTTTGCCGGCATAAAATTGTCCCCCACCATTCGAGAACTGAATCATAACGGGTGCTTTAGCCTGCATAGCTGCTTCCATTACTGCGTTTACCGAGTCGGTACCGACTACATTCACGGCAGGGATGGCGAAATTATTAGCTTTTGCATGGTTCAGCAGAACGCGCATTTTTTCCCCGAAAACAAAACCGGGTTCCAATAAAGTTGACAGTTTTTCCATGGTGTAATTTTTTTCAAAGTTACAAAAAAGAAAATATTTCAGTCTCCCTGTAACAAATCAAAAACACCTTCGTCTTATGCCCGGTTGGTTTATTTTGCAAAAAGGTATCGGAGGGCGAGGATTTCCTCAGGTACCTTTTTTTAATTGCCGCCAGTAAGGAACAGTTCATAAAGTTCATAAAGTGGAAAGTGGAAACGCGTTTTCTAGTGGTCAGTAATCATCGGCCGCGGCGGAGTGAGTTGTCAGTGAAATCACCCACTCATAACTCATAACTTATAACTCATAACTTATAACTTGCCATTGCAAGTTGTTAGTAATGAAGGTTGCGCGTTGTGCGGATTTTGAAAGGTGCTTGTATATACTGATTCAAAGCTTGTCGAATGAAAGGTGTGGACGACAATAAAATTCTTACTTTTACCCAATAAAATTTTAAGCGCTATGAAAGATTTTTTCAAAATGATGTTTGCCTCCATGAGCGGCTGTTTGCTCACTTTGCTGGTATTTTTCATCATCATTTTCGGTGTTTTCTTCGGACTGCTTTCCAAAAGTGGCGGAGTGGAGATTAAAGACAAATCCGTTCTGGTTCTCGAACTGAACAAACCTATTGTTGAACGCTCGTCTGATAATCCTTTCAGTAAATTTGACATTGCCTCCATGTCGGCGGAGTCATCGGTTGGACTAAATACTATTCTGAGAACGATCAAATTTGCCGCTTCGGATGACCGCATCAGTGGTATTCTGCTTGATCTGAGCAATATTGACGCGGGCTATGCAACCACGCGCGCTATCCGCAATCAGCTCGCAACCTTCAAAGCCAGTGGAAAATTTGTATACGCCTATGCTGACACATACTCTCAGAAAGCATATTATCTGGCTACCATCGCCGATAAAGTATACATGAATCCTGAAGGATCGGTAGATTTTAAAGGTATTTATATGGAAACCATGTTTTTCAAAAAAGCGCTTGAAAAACTCGAAGTGAATATTCAGGTTGTACGTCACGGGAAATTTAAAAGTGCGGTAGAACCATATTTGTATGAAAAGATGAGCGATGAAAACCGTCAGCAGCTGCAGACATTCGCCGATGGTATCTGGCAACAGGTTGTCCAGGAAATTGCTGCATCGCGAAAAACCGATACCGCTCACCTGAATATGGCAGCCGACAGTTTATATGGAATTCACGCCCGGACCGCACTCTCTGCAAAACTGGTCGACAAGCTGTTATACAAGGATGAACTTGACAAAGAACTGCTTGCAAAAACCGTTGAAACAGGCGATATTCCTTATATTTCGCTCAGTGACTACTACCAGGGTGTAAAGGAAGATATGCTGAAAGCAGCTGAGAATCGCATTGCCGTTATTTATGCCTTTGGCGAAATCACCAATGGTAAAAAAGAATATGGTGTTATCAGCGGCCGTCATATGGCCAAAACCATTCGCGAAGCTGCAGAAGATGAAAACATAAAAGCCATTGTATTGCGCATCAACAGTCCTGGAGGAGATGCCCTGGCGTCGGATATGATCTGGCGCGAAGTGTATATGGCCAATAAAAAGAAACCGGTTATTGTTTCCATGGGCGATTACGCTGCTTCGGGTGGATATTATATTGCCTGTGCTGCAAGACGTATTTTTGCCGAGCCCACAACACTCACCGGCAGCATTGGTGTTTTTGGAGTTATTCCGAATCTGCAGCCGTTGATGAATAACAAACTCGGCATTTCGTTCGACCATGTTAAAACCAATGCGCATTCCGACTTCATCAGCACTACCCATGCAATGTCCGACTTTGACCAGAAAAAACTTCAGGCCACCATCGAAGATATTTATTCCACATTTATCAAACATGTAGCCGATGGCCGGAAAATGAAAGTAGCTGAAGTCGACAGCATTGGCCAGGGACGTATCTGGTGTGGTACCGATGCGTTGAAACTGGGACTTGTTGATCAAATGGGCGGCATCAACGAGGCAATTGAATTCGCTGCCAAAGCTGCCAAAGTAGACGATTACAATGTGGTTGACCTTCCTATGCAAAAGGACTTCTTCTCGGAAATCATGGAAGATCTGAATGCTGAAACCAAAACGGAAAAACTCATACAGAATGAGCTGGGTGAATTTGCCTCGTTGTACGAAGCATGGAAAAACATATCAACTGTAACCGGCTATCAGGCTCGCCTGCCGTACTTTGTCATTATACATTGATAAGAATTTACAAGGCACAAAAAAAGGCAGAATTGAAAAATTCTGCCTTTTTTTTGATGTAGCTGAAATTATTTTTTCGCAGCTTCTTCAGGACTATCCTCAACAACCGAGCGGGTTGGGTTAACAATAACCATCACGTTGTTTTCAGGAAGCTGAATTTTATAATCGGCTGACTGAATATCTTTCACGCGCACTGCATCATTGATTTCGAGCGGAGTAATGTCTACAATAACTTTTTCCGGCATTTTGTCGGGTAAAGCACTGACTTTTACTTTACGCACTTTCTGCAGCAGTTTTCCACCTTTAAGTACACCAGGAGAAGTTCCGGTCACTTCGAGAGGAATAGAAAGCATTACCGGTTTATCGTTTGCAAATTCGAAAAAGTCGACATGCATAATGCTGTCCGACACCGGATGATACTGAACTTCCTGCACCAGCGACAGATGTTTCTGACCGTCGATGTTAAGCTCAACGAAACAAGCTTTCGGTGTGTAGATGATGTCTTTGAATTGTTTTTCCTGGGTGAAGAAATGAAGCTGTTCTTTCTGACCGTACAATACACAAGGCACCAGGCCTTCTTTACGGAGACGCTTCGCATCTTTTTTCCCTACGTTCCCGCGAAGGGAACCGCTCATAGATACTGTTCTCATTTTTGTTTAGATTAGAGTGTTTAAATTGAAGTGAGTACTGATTGACTCACAGGTTAGATTTCGTTTAATCACATCGGCGAGTAATTCCGCCACAGACAGCACTTTCACTTTAGATGATTTGTGGTCTTTGATGATGGTGTCGGTAACAATAAGTTCGCTGAGTACGGAATTTTCAATATTCTCATATGCTTTACCGCTGAAAATACCATGTGTACACATAGCACGCACACTGTTGGCGCCGGCATTCATCATCAATTCGGCCGATTTGCACAGTGTTCCGGCTGTATCCACAATATCATCGAGTAAAACAACGTCTTTGCCTTTTACATCACCGATTAAAGTCATATTGCTTATCTGATTTGGCTTCGAGCGCTGTTTGTAGCAAATAGCCATATCACAATCGAGATATTTTGAATAGGCGTTGGCACGTTTGGTCCCACCTGTATCGGGCGAAGCCATAACAATATTATTTCCCAGATTCAGACTTTGCAGATATGGGATAAAGATGGATGATGCGAACAAGTGATCGACCGGGATATCAAAAAATCCCTGGATCTGATCGGCATGAAGGTCAATTGTAATTACGCGGTCGACACCAGCTGCCATTAACAGATTGGCGACCATTTTGGCACCAATGGCAACACGAGGTTTGTCTTTACGATCCTGCCGTGCAAAACCGAAATAAGGAATCACTGCATTGATATGATGCGCCGAAGCACGTTTGGCAGCATCAACCATCAGCAATAATTCAAACAGATTTTCGGTCGGCGCCATGGTCGACTGAATCAGAAATAATTCCGATCCGCGCAGTGTCTGCTCAAAAGAAACCTGAAACTCACCATCGGAAAAGCGCATGAGTTCAACATTCCCTAATTTTGTTCCATAGGCTTCAGCAATCTTTTCAGCTAAAGGACGCGATGCCTGACCGGAAAACAGAGCCACATTCGGATCCATATTTCAAATTTTTTGCAAAGGTAAAAAAAAATCCCACCCGAGGCATACCCCAAAAGAGAAATATTATTCAATTCTAAAAAAGCCCATGAATGACAAATTCAGTAGTCAGTGCTAAATGGTCAGTTGTGAATTTTAATTTCATTCATAACCCATAACTCATAGTTTATAACTCATCACTTATAACTGAATACTGACTACTGGCTACTGACTACTGAACACTGGCTACTTCAATCATCTGGTCCAGCCAAGCATTTCGCCGAATTCGCGCACGCAGCCTTTTCCTCCTTTGGTCCTTAATACAATGTTTACTTCCGCTTTCACTGCCGGAGCTGCATCGGACGGGCAAGCGCTCAATCCAACTTTACGGATCACATCCAGGTCATTGATATCATCGCCAATGTAGGCCACCTGCGACAATTCAATGCCCAGCTCTTTGCACCAGCCTTCGAGAACAGGAAGTTTTTTGTCATTACCCACGTAATAGCGCTCCACATAAAGCATTTGAGCCCGATAGCCAATGAGGTCTTCCATCATGCCATTGCTGATAAAACCAACCTCAATATTATTTTTCTTGGCAATGCGCAAAACCAGTCCGTCACGTGTGTTAAACTTCTTCATTTCTTTCTGATCCGAAGTGACATACATGCCGCCATCGGTCATCACACCATCAACATCCAGTGCCAGTAAACGACATTCGAATGTTGCAGGAATTTCAAACACCGGCAACAGCAAACTTTCAAAAGGCACTTTCATACACGCCGCCATCTGAGCCAATTCCGAGGGTTTTGGCCAGTATTTTTCATTCATAAAATTCTGCACAGCATCCTTGTCAAGCATGCATCTGATCGAAAGATCAGCTGCATCCAGACCTTCTTCTGTCATTAATTTTTTCAGATTGCTGATGAATGTTTTCATGGTTAGCTTTGTATTTACTCTTTACCGCTGCTGTTACTCTGAGCCCAGCATGTTGCCGGATAAACTCTGTCGAAGAGAAACAAAAGAATATTAAACAATTGTTCGTCCGACAGCAGCAGCAATGGGTTTCAGCGACTCAAACAATTTTCCGAAAGTATCATGATTCAATTGCTGCGCTGCATCGGATTTGGCTACCGAAGGATCCGGATGCACTTCAATCAGTAATCCGTCGACATTCATGGCCATGCAAGCCCGCGCCAGATCAGAAACTCCGTATGCATACCCCATGGCATGACTCGGATCGAGAATCACCGGTAGATTGGTGTATTCTTTCAAATACGCCACTCCGCACAAATCGAGCGTGAAACGCGATTTAGTTTCAAAGGTTCTGATGCCTCGCTCGCACAGCAACACGTTTGGATTTCCGCCAGACAACACAAATTCGGCAGCCTGTACAAATTCCTGAAGCGTTGTACCGAATCCGCGTTTGATCAGAATCGGTTTCTGAGAACGGCCACAGGCACGCAGAATGCCATGATCGTACATGGCCTTTGCACCAATCTGAACAACATCGGCATATTCAAGAACCATCTGAACATGCGTGCTGTCGCGCACTTCGGTAACAACCGACAATCCGTATTTCTCACGCATCCTGGCCAGCAGCTTTAATCCTTCTTCGCCCATACCCTGAAAACTGTATGGTGAAGTGCGCGGTTTGAAAGCTCCTGCCCGGATAGTAGACAGTCCGGATCCGACAATCAGCTTCGCGGTTTGCTCAATCATCTCTTCGCTTTCAACGCCACATGGGCCAATGGTTAACAGCGTCTGGTTGCCACCAGTAGTACATTTTCCAATATTGATTTTTCGTGTGTCGCTTTTAAATTTCCGCGATGAAAGCTGAATATCGGAATCCATCACCCATGAAGTATCGATAATACTGTCGAATTGAGCATCCACAGCCTTGAGTGCCGATGGAGTAACTACAAATACATTTGAGTCATAGTTCACCACAACACCTTCGCAAGTGGCTGCCAATCTGTCAATCTGAGATTCCGAAATATTTTTTCTGCACTGAATAATCATAATTCACCTTTTATGAGATTGTTGAATTTCACTGTTCCTGCTAATTTTCCATGTTCATCAATCACCGGCAGGAACAAGACCGGAAATGACAGATTTTTTACGTACTCCAGCATGTCATACACGCTGTTGTTGCTGTGAATCAATGCCGGATGCGGATTCATAATATCTTCGACACGAAGATGATTCAGATCGGGCCAATGATTCAGCAATGCCTTACGGACATCGGCCATAGATGCGATTCCAAGCAGGGTGTCATTTTCATCTACGATATTGGTAAATCCGAGTTTAAAATCATCAATCACCTTTAGTAGTTGCGGAAAAGAATACTCATTTCGTTTCACTGCCGGAATTTCGTCACGTTTAAGCATAAAATCGCTTACACAGTATTCGCTTCCGGTATTGCTGCGCAGTTTCATCATGGCGGAACCGATGAATTCCTGACGCAACAGATATGAGCCCACCACTACCGCAGTAACACCCATATTGCGCAGAATAAATGAAAGTTCTGCGTTTATACCGCCATCCACATGTATTTTTTTATCCGGATAGCGGTTTCTGAAATCACGGATTTTTCTGAAATTTTTTTGTTGAAATGGTTCACCGCTTTTTCCCGGTGTTGTAGCCATAAACAAAATAAAAGAAACCTGACCGTTAAAGCGGTCAAATACATCAATGTCCGTATCTGTGGTAATGGCAATTCCGAGTTGCCCTTTAAACGCATCCGGCATGGGGTGCCAGTTTTCGATGTTTTCGAATTGCAAGGTCACATACTCGACACCGGTTTCAACAATCTGCGAATAGTATTTCTGTGGCTCAGGGCTAATGATATGAAGATCTATTGGAGTATCTGACAATTTTCTGATTTCGCGGATATCGTCAAAAACCGATGGATCATCGTTGCAGTCAATATGAAACCAGTCGGACTGATAGGCGTCGAGTTCGCGCACCAATTCGCGTAAATCGGCTGTTCCGGCACTGTATAATGAAGCTGAGATTTTCATTTATTTGTAAATACGGCGCAAAGATACAAAAATAGTGGTCAGTTGTGAGTGGTCAGTTGTGAGTAATCAGTTGTGAGTATTGAGTATGATTTTTTGATATCCAATATGAGTATTCAGCAATGCACTTGCAAAAAAATTCATGAAAATCATTGATCAGTGACCGATTGTATTTTTCATAACACGGGAAAAACACTTATGTTAAAAATTCTTTTTGTTTTGGATGAATTATCGGTTATATTTGCTGACAATAAAAGAATATTATGCGAAAATATATCTGCCTTTTTCTATTGATTCCATTTTTATCGGCCGCACAGGATTCGCTCCATGTGCCGGTTTTGTTTCCAGGTGAAGCCTGCTCCGTTTTTCCGCAGAATCCCGGCGAAACCTTTATTAAATTATCGGGGGGCCCCGATTTTTCAGTTGACAAGCCATCGCTGTACTTCAATTCCGATGCGGAAATCTGCTTCAATCCTTCGGAAAAATCGCGTTTCACCTACACGGCAGACTGGAATTACGCTTCCTCATACATGTACAATTATTCAAATGGTGGAATAAGCGTGCTGTACGATTTTTTAAAAAATCCGGATTACGCATTGGCCGCAGGAATGTCATTTCATATACTTACACCCAAATTAAACTGGGAAAGCCTGATTTTTCCGGACCAGCTTTCCATTCCAGACACCATGATTGAAACAAATCAATGTAAACCTATGGATAGGCTGAACAAAATAGTTGCAACATTTCACGGACATCTGGTTTTTACATCTCCTCATGCGTTTCTTTCCGCAAGATTCTACGACCTGACATCACCCAATATCAGTTTTGTCTCATACAATGAATACGCAGTCGGGATGAGGGTTATAGGAGGATATCACCATGATACCCGGAACGGATTCCGCACCATTGCCTCAGGATGGAGAATGAATCAGCTTCAACATCACATTTTCAATATTGAATCGACCTATCAGTTTCACTGCGTTTGTATGGGAATTCAGCTCTCAACCAATAAAACGGGCGGAGTCATGCTGATGTACTCCGGGAAGAAAATTTCTGCCGGAGTAGCTTCATTCGCTTTTATCAGGCCCGTTTCAGAAGAATTTTGTTTACAGCAATCGCGACTTGTTTTTTCAATTAATCTCTGATCTCATGAAAGCAAAATATATTTTTATCATTATTGCCTTCTCATTTCTTTATTCGTGTGAGAAAAATTATGATTATAACTGGGATGAGCGAGTCCGCATTCCAAATTCTTTTTCACCCGACGGTGACGGAAGAAATGAGATGTGGTGTATCGATGCCGACAATGTCTCGAATTGTTTGCTGATTGTGACCGATCAGGATGGAATTGAGATGTGGCGGACGACCAATGTTTTTACCTGCTGGAATCCAGGAAGCAGCATTCCAGGCGGAATTTACTACTATTATCTGCATGCGGAATTCGCCGACGGACTACAACACGATTACAGCGGAGAGTTGTATTTGTTGCATTGATTATTAAAACCAAACAAAAAAATTCAGAATGCCACTTGTAAAAATTGAAACCATAAAAGGACATGACCGCGAATTTCTGCAATCGCTGATGAATTCAACCATGGACTGCATTCAGTCTGTTTTGTCGCTACCTGCCGATGACCGCAACATCCGGCTGATGGAGTACGAAAATGACTTGTTTGTCATGAAAAATCCTTATAGGTATTTGATTGAAATCACTTTGTTTTCAGGAAGATCAGCCTCTATCAAAAAAACACTATACAAAACCATTGTCAGCGTTCTGGAAGAAAAATGTGGCATAAAAAAAGAAGAAATTTTTATCGTATTAAACGAACAACCCCTTGAAAACTGGGGTGTAAGAGGCGGTACAGCTGCATCCGAAATTAATCTCAATTTTAAAGTCGACATGTAACATGAAGCGCAAAGTCCTTATTCTGATTCTTTCACTGTTTCTGATTTTCATTTCAGTGCTTGTTTTAATGCTGAAAAACAAAAACACAGATGTAGCCAGTTATATTGACAAAAAGCCGGTAGAGAATACAAATGATTTCACCATTGGTGATAAAGTTGACAGTCTGAATGGTGTTTACGTTTACTACAACGGGCCCGTAAACAATGTGGTTGGCCGCAATGTTGCAGCCGACGGATACAACATCGGACAAAAATATCAGTGCGTTGAGTTTGTAAAAAGGTATTATTATCAGTTTTTACATCACAAAATGCCGGACAGTTATGGACATGCAAAAGATTTTTTCGACACAAAACTGAAAGATGGGCAGAAAAACAACTCGCGGGGTCTTACTCAATATTGTAATCCATCCAGATCAAAGCCGAAAATCAATGACCTTGTGGTTTATGGAGGGACAAAATACAATCCTTACGGGCACGTGGCCATTATTTCTTATGTCAGCAATCATGAAATAGAAATCATTCAACAGAATCCGGGACCAAATGCCAGCTCCAGAGTAAAGTACCCTTTGGAAAGAGCAAACGGAAAATGGAAAATTCATAATGAAAATATTCTTGGTTGGCTGAGAAAATAAGAAAAGGATTTTAAAAATCAACTACATTATACTTCAAAACAGACTTGCTCTTCAACGATAAAAATCGTATCTTAGAGAACTATTTTTTTCTGGAAAAATTTTTTTTGCAAGCAACGCGATCTGGGATGCCCTGCTGAAGCGCTTTTCAATAAAAATAAAAATGAAAATGAAAGCGATGGAACCAAACAATGAAGAAATGCTCATTGCGCCATGTGGCATGAACTGCGGTATCTGCATGGCTTATCTGCGAACAAAAAATCATTGTCCGGGTTGCCGCGCTGCACACAACAGCCCATATAAATCGATACAACAATGCATCATCCGCAACTGCGCAAAACTCGATGCAGACTATTGTATGGACTGCGATGGTTTCCCATGTAAAAGAATGAAAAGTCTGGATAAAAGATACCGGACAAAGTACCACATGAGCATGATTGAAAACCTGAATAACATTAAAACAAATGGAATTCAGCATTTCCTGCACGAAGAAAAACAAAAATGGGCATGTCCCGAATGTGGCGGCACCATTAATGTGCATCGATACGTTTGTTCTGCTTGTGGAAAAATAATTTTCTGAATTAACACACCATTACACTTCTTCTCCTTTTTTTCATGCTACATTTGAGCAGAAAATATTTTCTGTCACAACAAACAATTATGTGTTTTTCAGCCACAGCCAGCTTTGGCGCAGGAGCCATTCTTACAGCCATCGGTGCTGTTTCGCTTAAAACAGCCAATACGCCAAAACAACTTCCCTTTGCCAGCATTCCGCTGATTTTTGCTGCGCAACAAATCGCCGAAGGATTTCTCTGGTTGTCGCTCACCAATCCGGAATACGCCCGGTTTACAATTCCCTGCACTTATTTATTCTTGTTCTTTGCACAGATTTTCTGGCCAACCTGGGTTCCTTTCGCAGCGCTTAAATTAGAAGCAAATGAACGGAAAAGTAAAATTCTGAAAATCATGACAGCGTGCGGCGCCGCAGTATCACTGTATTTTACGGCGTGCATCATAATTTTCCCCGTTGAAGGCATGGTGCAGGATTGCCACATTTTATATGTATTCGGTTATCCACAAATCATGACACCTTTTGTAACTGGTTTTTATGCCATTGCCACCATTGGCGCACTGATGGTGTCATCGGTGAAAGGAATGAAAACGTTTGGCATTTCCGTTTTGGTTGCGTACGTTGTCACTGCCATTTTTTATCTCGACTTTTTTGTATCGGTCTGGTGTTTCTTTTCGGCAATTCTAAGTATTCTGATTGTGTCGGTGGTGTATAACCTTCGGAAAAGCAGCACGGCAATTCAGGCTGACACAGGGAAATAAAACATGCGAAAATTATTTACGATTTAAACTCGCTTCATATTCCCGCACCACCACCATGGCATTGTCTTCGCCCGATTTTGAAAGGAAGATAAAACCACGGTCGCAAAGCATGGGATGCAAGGGTGCAAGCCGCAATGCGTCTTCATCTTCGTAGCGGCCATATTGTCCCGAGCGACTGTGCAGCACAATATAATTGTCAATTTTTGTTATGCGTCCCCCGCCCTCAATCCCGATGCGGCGCCCTTTTGTAGCAAATTCGCTGATGGCCTGACCAAAAATTTCAACATGCATATTGGGCAATGTGTAATCGAAATAAATGGCAAAGGCCTCGCCCGTCTCACGATCAGTAAGAACGACGAATTTCAGATTGTTTAAGTATTTGTCGGGAATGGATTCGGGCATGTGGTGTATTTGATTTCAAAAATAATAAAAAGGACGCAATTTGCGAAAAACTACTTTCTGAAATCTGACCTCATCGACTTCAAAAATATTTCTTTAATAAAAATTGAATTTTAATGGGAATTTTGTACTTTAGCAAAAGATTATTTAACTGTTATGAAATCACCTGTTATTGCCATTAGTTTTTTGATTATTTCATTATGCTATTCCAAATTGGGAAATACGCAATGCACCGTAACTGCCTATGCAAGTCAGGACACCGTTTGCGCGGGTGAAGCGGTTTATCTGTCAGCACAGTATTCTTGCGACAGCAGCATCATGTATATTGGTTTCAATTCGGGAGAGCTCGGACCCGATGTTGATGCCACAACAGGAGTAATGTTTTCCCATCCGTGCGACACTGTTCTTCCGGCCGGATTGCACTGCTGGATTGGCAGTTATACTAATTTTCCAAGGTTTGTGTCCACCAAAGCAATGAATATATCATCCAATAGTACTGTAAGTTTTTTAATGCGTTATGCCGCCGATGAAAACGCAGTGGATTGCGAAGACCCTGATGAAGTGACTGAGGGCGTTCACCTGCAATATTCCAAATCTCCATATACCACCTGGGTTGACATAGAATACTAGACGCCCAACTGGAGTTATTCCGGACCTTTATATTCATGGAATTCCTATTACATAACCATCCCCGCAGCTGCAACAGGAACATCCACCAAATTAAGATGGTATCAGAATCTTACAAGTGGAAACAACTGGGATCACTGGGGCATTGATGAGCTCCGGATCAATAATACCAGCGTAACATCTGTTGTCTGGTCGAATGGTGTTACCGGTTTTGGAACGCAACCCGTGTATCCAACACACGATACATCTTTCATCGTGACCGTTACTGATACGGCTGCGGGAATAACCGTTTCGGATACTGTATTCATTGAAGTTCTGAACGATGCCACAGAAATTTTTGCAAGCGATTGTTTCTCATACCTGGCACCGGATTCATCATTCATAACAGCGACAGGAACCTATCTGTATCATTTCCCCGATTCAGGATCGTGCGACAGTGTTGTTGCAGTACACTTTACTTTAAATACTCCTGATATCAGTGTAATTTCAGACTTATCTACGCTGACGGCCGTTGATTCCACTAGCATGTATCAATGGGTTACATGCCCCAACTACACCATCATTCCCGGTGAAACAAATCAGAGTTTTACGCCGGCGACCTCCGGACAATATGCGTGTATTCTCACGCACATGGGCTGCACAGATACCACACTTTGTTACAATGCGTATCCCGCAGGTATACTTGAAAACACATTCGGGAGCAGCATTTCGGTTTATCCAAACCCCACGCAAGGCAACATCATTGTAGATTTTGATGAAACCATTGACATCATGAAAATCGCTGTGCGTGAGCTTTCCGGAAAACTGATATCTGAAGAGACCTATAGCAATACGAAACATATTGAATTGAATATTGATGCAGAACCCGGCATTTATTTCATGACCATTCAATCGCCTCAGGGAAACGCTTTGCTGAAAATTGTAAAAGAATAATCGGGCGGCATGGGGCATTCGGAAGCTTTGTCAAAAGCAGTGATCAGTGAGCTGGTTAAGGGTTATCGGTTATTGGTTATCGGTTAATGGTTAATGGTTAACGGTAATTCATACTTTACTTCTTCCTTCGTAATTCCTTGTTCAGTGCCTGCCTGGCAGTCAGACAGGTTCGGTGTTCGAAAGGGTTAATGGTTATTGGTTAATGGTTATTGGTTAACGGTTATCGGTTATTGGATATTGGTTAAGGTTATTGGCAGTAGCCAGTTATACTTAGTGATTCAAACATTACTTCATCATTCTTACTTCCTTGCTCGATGTTCAGTGTTCTAATCCTTTCTTCGCGGCAAGAGTGCCGCAGGCAGCTGCGATATCGAGGCCGCGCGAACGGCGCAAAGTCGCTGTAGCCCCTTTATTCAGCAATTCGTTCTGGAAAGTCAGTACATCGCGTTCTGTCGGTGCTTCGAAAGGCAGCCCGGGAACAGCGTTGTAAGCAATCAGGTTGATATGTGCATGGCAGCGCATGGCTATATCAGCCAGTTTTGCTGCATGACTCTTCGACATATTGATTCCCTTAAACAATATGTATTCAAACGAAAGCTTGCGGTGGCGCGGGATATCAGCATGTGCAACAAAGTCAAGAATATCGTTCACAGGATTTGAATTCTGCGCCGGCATAATGTGGGCGCGCTCTTCAGGAAACGGGCTGTGCAGACTGATGGCAATATTCACGCGTGTTTTTTCAACCAGATCGCTGAAATGCTCATGAATACCAATGGTTGAGACAGTGATACGACCTGCGCCCATATTCATCATTTTATCCGATGTCAGGATTTCAAGCGATTTGTATACTTCATCCCAGTTGTCGAGCGGTTCTCCCATACCCATATACACAATGTTGGTAATCTGCTCGCACTCATCAATGGCCATCAGCTGATTCAGAATTTCTCCGGCGGTCAGGTTGCCATGAAATCCACTATTACCGGTTGCACAAAAACGGCATCCAAAGCGACATCCGGCCTGCGACGACACACAAACGGTCAATCGGTCATCATCGGGAATCACAGCCGTTTCAACACTTCGACCATTAGAAAATTCAAACAAATATTTTTTAGTTCCGTCTTTCGAAACCTGTACATCCGAATATGGGACAAGTGTTACAGGAAATGCTTCCGTTAATTGTTCGCGCAATTGTTTGGGCAAATTGCTCATGGCGTCGAACTGATAAACGCGGTTCACGTACATCCATTCAGCAATTTGTCTGGCCGTAAAGGCACGTGCGCCGAAAGGCTTGATCAGTTCAGCGATTTCGGAAGGTAATAATCCGAAAAGAGAGTTACTATTCATTGTTATATCTGAGGAAAATCAAGGGAGAAAATTTTCGAAACGTTTACCGGCATCGCGTGGCATTTCGAGACGCAGTTTCTGTCCGTCATTGCGGGTTGCGTGCACCACATATTCGATACCGTAATAAGGGCCACCTGTTTCGGTTAATGAGACCAGGTCGTCGGTATGGGCTTTTTCGCGTGCCACAAAAAGGCTGTCGCCCACCGGAACAAATAATACTTTCTTTTGTGTTCTGGTTGTTCCGTGTGTGTTATCGCCCAGCAGGAAAGTCACACGGATTGAATCGCGCACGCCGCCTACATTCAGGGCGTAGCACTCTACATCGTATGCATACGCAGTCCTTTCATCGTCTCCTGCTTCCTCAGTGTCACCCGCTTCACCACCAACAACACCCGGATTACTGCTGTTATTTGAGCAAGACACCAGCATGATTCCAAAAAACAACAAGAGTAAATATTTCATGTTTTTTATTTCAAAAGTAATGAATTTCGCAAAAACCGGTCACAAAAAAACAGTTGCCCGCAAAGACAACTGTTCGGTTTTTTGTGGAGCATACGAGAGTCGAACTCGTTACCTCTTGACTGCCAGTCAAACGCTCTAGCCA
>CAYSCE010000021.1:0-15341 GCA_964429475.1 uncultured Bacteroidaceae bacterium
ACCAACTTTCTTGCTTGAATGTTCATGTCTTTAGTTCTTTCTGCAAATATAAAACATTTCAAGGCGAAAAGCATCATATCGGCAATTTTTCAGCATGGCCCTAACGCCCCATCGTTTTACCCATCGTTCCTATACAAAAATACAAAAAAATCATAATGAATAAAAAGTTTGATTGTTGTTCATTGAAGCGACTTGGGCATGGTGAATAATACCAAAATGAATTATATTGTGGCCCAAAAGCTCATTCAAATAGACACAATTTTCATCCACCGTGTCATCCTGAATTTATTTCAGGATCGGCGGTGGATGAGGAACCACACATGGTAGATACTGAAACGAGTTCAGTATGACACCATGCGTGGCTGGCAGAATCGGTCTGGTTTATAATTCATTTTGGTATAATCTGCCAGTTAGCGGAGGGCTTAGGCTGCATAACGGTGGCGGTATTAAACGATGCTATCTCCAAAAAAGTGTGAAAAGTTGTCTTTTGTGAACCAATAATACGAATATTTCGTATCTTTGGTTCATATTTCATCATTATGAACATTATTGCGGCACTTTACGGCAATCCAAAAACGGTATTTACTTTACCCGAAACCGCGTTGTTGCTGAACGAGCAAAACTTTGTTTCGCTGAGCAAGCGATTGAACTATTATGTAAAGACAGGACGATTGCTCAATCTCCGCAAAGGAATTTATTCGCAACCCCCATACAACCGCGAAGAACTGGCCTGTTGCATATTTGCGCCGGCGTACATTTCGCTTGAATATGTTTTGCAGAAGGCCGGTGTTGTGTTTCAGTTCGACAGCCGGATTACGCTGGTAAGTTATCTTTCGCGTACCATTGAAGTGGATCGTCAGATGTATTCATTCAGAAAGATTAAAAACCAGACCCTGATCAACACAAAGGGTGTTTTGAGATTGGAAAACGGAGTTAACATGGCCACGCCGGAACGGGCATTTCTTGATTTGCTTTATCTGAACGACGATTACTTTTTCGATAATCTGAAGCCGCTTGACAGGCAATTGATACAGGATTTACTGCCTGCCTATAATTCAAAAGCATTAATAAAAAAAGTTCAAAAACAATTCAAAAATGATTGATATAAACAAGCATAAGTTTTTCATGATGCAGATTCTGAAAGACATCTACAACGATATAGAATTGTCATCTGTATTGGGTTTTAAAGGGGGAACGGCATTGCTGTTTTTTCATGACCTGCCGCGGTTTTCCGTTGATCTGGATTTTAACTTACTGGACTTATCAAAAGAAGACCTGGTATATCAGAAACTCCGGGCCTTACTCCTTTTGCACGGTGGTATTTTCGATGAAGCGAAGAAGCATTTCAGCACCGTCATCGTTTTGAATTACGGCATGGGCGAAAGAAAACTGAAGGTTGAAATATCGAAACGGAATTTCGGCGATCGGTATGAAATAAAAAATTTTTTGGGTGTCTGGATGAAAATAATGACTGAACCCGACATGTTTGCGCACAAGCTTTGTGCGTTGACCGACCGCACTGCCACAGCCAACCGCGATATTTTTGACTGCTGGTTTTTTCTGAATCGTCGCACGCAGGTCAATCGCACCATTGTTGAATCAAGAATGAATGTGTCGCTGGAAAACCACATTCAGACATGTATTGAGCTTCTTGAGAAAAAAAGTGATAAAGGCTTACTCAACGGCCTTGGCGAACTGATGGATGATGAAACCAAAAAATTTGTCAAAACAAAACTGAGGACCGAAACCATTTCGCTGTTGAAATTCTATCAGTCGTTTCCGATTGAGTGAAAGAAGAATTTGTGACTGTTGACTACTCCTTTACAAATTTTCCTCTTAAAACCTTTTCGCCTCTCGCTTCTATGAAATAGATGCCCGGAGGAAGTATACTGATATTAATTTGAAAGACGCCATCTTCAATTGTCATCCTGAGTCCTGCGTTCCGCTGGATAAACTCCGTCGAAGGGTGAACAATTGATCCCAGTCCATTATATACCACAATCTCATAATCCCCATTCTCCGGCAGCACACAATGGATGATATCGGAGGCAGGATTTGGATATACGGACAGCAAGCCGCTTTCAGGAGCATATTCATTAATCCCTGTTGTGATGCATATTTCAGCACTCTCGCAGGTGCGTGCCCAGGTGGTATCTAATCCGAAAACGCGATAACAATAGTTGTGATATTTCGGAACGGTATCGAAAAATTCATTGGTTGTTACCGGGCGTGGTGTGAGCTCCCAGAAATACCAGGCTCCGTCTTTCGAGCCCTGCACATGATGCCAGATGTTTGTTGCATCATCATCTAACCAGGTCAGGTGCACAATGCTGCTGTCGGCATTGTAGGGCAGTTCTTCGCGCCACAAACCATATGGCACACCCGGCTTGCCGCAGCCGTTGCTGTCGGTTTTAAGCACCCAGGCGTATTGTTTGTATTCCCAGGAAATAGCTGATATTGGATAAAGCCAACCGGTTGCGGCAATACCACCATCAGGAGTAAGAACCATGTTTTCCATGATATCCTGACTTGCCCAGACATTATTGTAACCCCAGACACCATCCTGATTTCGGTAAATTCGCATCCAGACACTATCTCCGGTTTCGGTTATTTTCATGAAGAAATTGTCCTGAAATGAACTGGATGGCTCATTGTAATTAAGCCCATCTCCTTTGTAATACCAGCCCCAGCCACAACCGCCCCCAAGAATATAACCACCCGGCACGGAAAGAATTTCCGATGAATATTGTATAATGTTCAACGGAAAATACTCTTTATCCCAGATTTTATTTCCCAATGTATCGTATTTGGCTACATACATTCTGCCATACGGTGCATCATTTATTGCTCCTCCTGATCCATACGGCCAGTAATAATCGCATTTCTCACCACTCAGCAACAACTGGTTATCTTTCGTTTTTGCAATTCCACCCAAATATTTTCCATAGGTTGCAAGAACGATATTTTTATTAAGCACGATTGTGCCATCTTCTTTAATTCCTATGAGTTTTGTGTCGCTAACATCAGTATTTCTGTTTTTAATTACTGTAAAATAGTAGATATTGTTTATTCTGATAATCGAACTTTCGACAATTGAATAATTGTTTAATGGTAATATTGTATCCCATTGTTTTGTACCGGCATGATCAATTTTCATGATGTATAAATCTAATTTCCCTGCTGTATTTAATGAATCTGAACTCCCAATTACAATAAAGCCTGAATCTGAAGTTTCGATCAAATTTCGAAAATAAAAAAGGCAGGTATCACCCCAACTTTTCAAAAAAACATCAGCTCCTGTTTGCTTATTGAGTTTTACAATAAAACCATGTTGTGGTTGTGATGTAATAGCTCCGCAATATGCGAGACAACTATCTGATGTTAAAACAAGATCGCTATTGGTCCCATTCCCTTCAGCTCCAGTATAGTATGGATGAACCCACTGCAGAGTGTTGCTTATATTATATCGGGCAATATAAGACTGATATTGATTCCCAAGAACAGCATCTTCTGAACTATATAACAAAAAATAACCGGTGCTGTCAAAATGCAAGGCGCAGCCATATGAATAATTTGTATCCAGATCTGGATAAAGCCGGTAAAAAGATTGTGCTTGTGCAGAAATTTTCTGCACAAACACAAAGGTGATAAATAATAAAGTGATAACCAATCTCATGATTATCGGGTTACAACAATTTTGTCAATGGCAATGTACTGTCCGCAGGATTCAATATACACATAGTAAGTACCCGATTCAGCCGGGGAACTGAGTTCAACATCACCTATGCATTCATTCACCCTGATTCGCGATACTTCTTTTCCCATGACGTTGTGAATTACAAGGAACATTTCACTGCATACTGATTCAACCTCATAATGAGCAGTGAATTTTTCTCCTGCCGGGTTGGGATATACGGACAGCAAACCACTTTCGGGAGCATATTCATCTATGCCTGCAGTTGAGTAAAAACAATTTGAATATGCCGGATTTAGATATTCTATCTGCATATCAAGATAAAAACACACCAACTGTTCTGTCGAACCCGTTAACATTGAACCCGGATATAATATGCCATAAAGGTCTCCAATCCCTTCAATCCAATAATTATTATCAAATAATAGTGTTTTATGATATTTTCCATCATAAAATACTGAATCTGTACTCTCTACAACCAGAGGCATTGTAATTCCTCCCTGAATAGGATTATATACAAAAACCGTATCTCCTGTATTTATAGAAAAATCATACAGAAGGCCAATCGTGTCATTATCAAGAAGGTAAACTTTTTCGTTTATTGTATCTTCGTAGAAATAAGCACCGGTAAAATCCCACCCTAAGGTTGTATCTGCAGACACCATTAATTTCATACAACTTAATGTATCAATCGTAACAGTATCCGAAAATTTATAAAAAACTGTATGATCATACGTGTTTAAAGGAAATGGATATATCATAAAATAATTGTAGAAACTGTTTTGCTTTACCATTCTGTCATAACTCTGAGAAAAACACATAACAGGTAGAAACAAGACTAGCAAGAGTATTTTTGTATTCATTTTTCTTTTCCACAAATATACACCAAAACATTTCAAAACCAAATGTTTTATGAATTTTTGTTTGGTGGAACTGGTTAAAACATACTATGAAACAACTGAAATTGCATTTGAAGCTGATTCAGGGCATTGCCTCCGCCAAAGGAAAAATCACTTTTTCTGCCCGATGAACCCGGGGGCGGCCTGCATCCGACTGAAACAATCATACTGCATTCATCATTGCCCTTTCATAAGAAAATCTGACCCCTTGGTTGAAAATAACAAATTATCAGCGGGTTATTGATGCCATTGCTGTATTTTTGTACAAACAAATTTTCATGAGAGCCTTCATTTTCCTGTTTTCAATATTTATCATTGTTGCATCATCTGCACAGATTCTGCAAAAACCATCGGCGTACGACATTGCTCATTCCCCGCTCTGGGCGCAGGAAATGTATTCGGACAATCCCAATGTTCCAAAAGTCGATTCGCTGTATTTTGCCTATTACACACAAAATCTGTATGTCAAAAACTATCATACGCAATACTACAAGCGCTGGAAACGCGCAATTGGCCGATACATCAACGACGCCGGATATATTGAAATGCCTTCGGCAGAACAGGAAAATGCACTCAATGCCGACATGAAAAACAAGCGTCTGGCGCTGAAGTATTCCAAATCGGGCAACTGGAGCGCAACAGGACCATTCACGGTTTATAACAATCAGAACAACACAACAGGAGAGCAGACCAATGTATATTGCATGGCTCAGTGTGCGGCTGCCCCGGCCGTTTTATATTGTGGCACCGAGCCCGGCGAAATTTTCAAATCGGCAGACGGCGGAAACTCCTGGATTTGTGTGAGTGAAAATGTGGCCATCACATCGGGTGTTGGAGCCATTGCTGTGGCAAACGGAAATCCTGACACCGTGCTGGCCGGAAGCGGCAACGCCCTTTACCGCTCAACCGATGGAGGCCAGACCTGGACTACGGTGATATCAGCTTCGGGTTTGAATGTCATGGAAATTCTGATCCATCCTGTCCATTCCCACATTATTCTGGTTGCCTCATCGAATGGTTTGCTGAAAAGCACCGACGGAGGAACCACTTTTCAGACTGTCATTAGCAAGCCCTGTTACGATGTGAAATCGCGGCCCGGCAACCATGCTGTTGTGTATGCCCTTTGCGGAAACATCGCAACTGAAATGGCTGAATTTTATCTCAGCACCGATACCGCATCGGTATTTACGCTCCAGACAAGCGGCTGGTATTCTTCATCGGATCCGAACCGGAACGATGGTGGTGGACGCATTGCGGTAAGTCCTGCCAATCCATTGCGCGTGTATGCCTATCTGATTGGTGAAGCCAAAGCCGATGATTACGGATTCATCGGTGTTTTCCGCAGCGACGATGGTGGTGTAAGCTGGACATTGCCCAACGGCCCTGCAGGCGGGCCCTACACATCGGGCCATCCGAACCTTGCCTATGGAACAACCGACTGGACCTATCATCAGGGTTATTACAACTGTGCAATAATTGCAGATAAAAACGATGCAGATAAAATCCTTGTCGGCGGGCTCAATTGCTGGCGTTCGAACGATGGAGGCGCTACCTTTTCTTCGGTGGCAGGATATGTCGGCGGACCATTGAACATGCATGTCGACATGCAGGACTTTCGCGAAACAGCCACCGACAGCTGGATTACGACCGATGGCGGTATTTATCATTCGACGGACTTTTTTCAAAGTCAGCCAGCTGTGCAAAACAACGGAATACGCGGAAGCGAGTACTGGGGCTACGGACAAGGATGGAATGAAGATTTTTCAGTCGGTGGATTATATCATAACGGAGTCATTTCGCATTTCGAAAACTATGGAGCCGGTAATGCTCTGCAGTTGGGCGGAGCCGAGCCTGCATCGGGTTATGCCAACCCCGGACCCGGACGCAAAGTGATGAGTTCGGAAGTGGGAGGACGTATGTTGCCAGCGCAGATTGGCGATGCCATTGGTTCTTTCAATGTGAGTATGTTTCCCAACGAAAGCTATTGGGCGGCTGAATCGGGCGAAATGGAATGGGCGCCGGATTGTTACAATACTGTGTTCTTAGGAAAAGACAATAAGCTGTTTTGTTCGTATGACAACGGCATTTCCTTCTCACAGGTCAATGCATTCGGAACAAACACGGCATCGCGGGTGCAGCATATTGAAATTTCCCGCTCCAATCCGATGGTCATGTATGTCAGTCAGCGTCCCGCATCCGGATCAACCGGAAAAATTTTCAAAACCACTGACGGTGGTACTACCTGGACACAACTTACGATACCAGCCGGAAACAGCAGCCGTATTCTGCTTTCGCTGAGTCCGGTGAACGAAAATCTGTTGTGGGTTGCCTATCCCTCCGGTGCAAACGGATCGAAAGTTTTTAATACCGTAAACGGCGGAACCACCTGGAACAACATGACCACAGCGGAGTTGAACAATGAAGAGATCCGCTCAATGATCTATGTTCCCAACAGCAACGAAAGCGTTTATCTTTTCTCGTATCACAATGTATTTTACCGCAACGACAGTATGAGTATGTGGGCTGTTGATGCTGCCGGTCTTCCTGATGTGGTGAACACACAATCTGCAAAACCGTTTTATCGTGACGGAAAAATCAGGCTGGCCACCTACGGAAAAGGCATTTGGGAAAAATCTTTCAATATTCAGCCGGCGAAGCCTGTTGCGCAGATTATGGTGGACAAACTTTCTTCAAAACCTTTTTGCTCGGCCGATTCATTTTATTTTGATGATTACAGTATTTTAAATCACAACGGAGCTTCCTGGTCATGGACATTTGAAAACGGAAATCCCGCAACAAGTATGATGAGAAATCCGGTGGTTGTTTTTCCGGGACCGGGACAATACGAAGTTACTCTGATGGTGACTGACAGCAGCGGAATCAGTGACAGTGATACACTAACTGTCACAGTAGAAGCTTATGTGGCTGAAACAGCCATTCAGGAAGGTTTCGAAAATGGTTTTCTTCCATACAACTGGATGACCAATGCGGGTTCAACCGGTGGAAACTGGACACTGACTTCACGCGCCGGCGCATATGGGAATTCCGCTCATAGTGCCATGTTCGACAATTTCAATTTTGATTCACAGGGAGACTGGTCCGATATATATGCCGGATGGAATTTAAGTTCACTGACGCAGGATTATCTGACATTCGACGTAGCATACAGCCGCTACGGAGGCCAGTATTCCGACACGCTTGAGGTCAGGGTTTCGACCGATTGCGGACTCACCTGGAATCTTTTGTACCGCAAAGGCGGCGACAGTCTGGCCACAGCTCCATCCATCACCGATTCGGTATTTGTTCCCGAGGTATCTCAATGGAGAACAGATTCCATTGATATCAGTGCTTTTTCGGGAGAATCCAATGTCATTGTTGCTTTCCGGAATATTGGCCACTGGGGCCAGGGCATGTATATTGACAACATTATGCTGAACGGCAGTACCGGCATTGGTCTGCATCCATCAACAAATCCGGTTTCCCTGTATCCCAACCCTGTGGGAGCCGGATCGCAGCTATACATCAGCGGAGAAACGGGCACCACATACACCTTCAGTATTTTCAATGCCGAAGGCAAACAGATTATGCTGACACAGGTGGCTGCAGGACAATCTGTGTCAACGGCAGGCCTTGCACCAGGCAATTATTTCTATCGGGTATTTTCGGACCAGTGTATGCAAAACGGAACACTCATGGTTGTGCCGCAACGATAGATGATGTTGTGTGAATACGTCTCTCAGTGCGGATTTCAGTCACTACACTCCGCAAAAATTAAATGATACAAAACTCTACAATAAAAAGATCTATTTCTCACTTTTGGTCAAGATAAACTTTTTAACTTTGTTGATATTCGTCTGAATATGAAAAACGAAATAATAGTTTATCAGAATAAAGAAGACTCTACCCGTCTCGAGGTCAGAATTGAAGATGAAACCGTGTGGCTTTCGCAGGCGCAAATGGCTGAATTGTTTCAAACCTCTGCACAAAACATTACCATACACGTTGGTAATGTTTATCGCGAAAAAGAATTAAAAAAAAGCGCAACTTGTAAGGATTTCTTACAAGTTCAAAAGGAAGGGAAAAGACTCGTCAACAGAACTGTTCAGCTTTTTAATCTGGATGTTATTATTTCGGTTGGTTATCGGGTAAAATCGAAACGGGGAACTCAGTTCAGAATATGGGCAAATAAAGTATTAAAAGATTTTCTTCTTAAAGGATATGCACTGAGTCAGCGATTTGAGCGTATTGAAAACGACATGTACACCATGAAAAACGAACTTGGTGAAATCAAACTGCAATTAGAGACCTCGCTACCTCCCAATCAGGGTATTTTTTACGACGGACAGATTTTCGATGCATATGTTTTTGTTTCAGACATTATAAAATCTGCAAAAAAATCAATTGTTTTGATTGACAATTATGTGGATGAAAGCGTCCTGATTTTATTGTCAAAAAGAAATAGTGATGTAACTGCAACTGTGTATACTAAAACTATTTCGAAAAAACTTGAACTCGATCTTTTGCGCCACAATCAGCAGTATGCAGAAATTGTAATTAAACCCTTCCCCAAATCGCATGACCGTTTTTTAATAATTGATGCAAATTCCGTTTTTCACATCGGAGCTTCATTAAAGGATTTGGGCAAACGATGGTTCGCCTTTTCAAAATTGGATATCGAGACAATGTCATTGCTAAACAAACTTGAAATGTAAGTTGAACATCTGAAAGTTGCAACTGGCGCGGATTCTGAATCCTGCTTCCAAAAACAGAAAGATTTTACAGCGCGGGTGTCGGTGACCCGGCCGTCACTCCCCAAGACCTCTCCGCCGAGGCGTAGCATCGCGGAGCGATCTGTCGCGATGGCTGTCTTGAGTATCGTGCTGCGAATGTGCGCGCATCCGCCACGACCTGCTGTCACATTGAGCCCTGCGTCTTGCAGGAAAAACTCCGTCGATCACGATAGCTATCGTGAGTCGACAGCGGCATACAGACTTGTGCGCGCGCGGCTTCAACTGCACCAACAAGTCGTCCTAAAGTGCGATAAAGCAAGTACAGCCTTACTATTCGTAATACTCAATCGTTCTGTCAAGAACAATGCATGTGTTGTTGGCGGAGTTGAACAGCACCTGACGGGTCCAGTTGCCATGCGCATCGCGCGACAGAAAATTTACATTCATGGTGTCGGTCTGCGTACCATCCGGTGTAGTGGTTTTTATAATCACGCGCGTTTCATCACCTGCGCGGTCCCGCTCAAATATCCGTTCATCGGTGCGTGAGCCATCTGTCCATACTGTTTTTTGACTGATCACCAGTCCGTTTTTATAGTCGCTGGTCGTGGTCGATGCCACAGCACCAGTGGCATTAAGCGTTTTCAAAGAGATGCGTTTTTCTGAAACCGATGTTGCTTTTGTTTCACTCACTTTCTCATTATTTGCGTTTCGTTCAATGGTTCCGGCATAATTTCCAGCCTTATCGTATTGCACAGTGGTGGCCGAATGCAGCGTTCCATCCTTTAAAACAATGGAAGAGCCTGTCCATTTTTTGTCTTTGTCAAACATAAGATTCATAGTGAACGCCTGATACAGCGCCGATGTTGAATCAATCATAATGTGTCCATCGTTGTCATACGTCCCTTGCGATTGCCGGTCGGTCACGCCTTTTACAGGACCTTTCAGGTTGTATGATTTTGTTGAAATAATGACCTTTTCAGCACTTTTTTCATCTGCATTAGTTTGTTGTTTACACGATACAAAACAACAAAAAAGCAACAACAGCAGGCCAAAAAAAAACAGTTTATTCATAATACACTACTTTGCGATCGAGAATAATACACTTGTTGTTTTTCTTGTTGTAGAGCGCCCTCCGGGTCCAGTTACCATAAGTATCAATACTCAGATTTTTAACCTTCATGATCACTTCAACTATTTTTTTTGAAGCCTGTTCATTATTTGTAATGGTGTTCTTTATTTCGGTTTCATTGCCGTCTTCGTCTCTGCTGTAGGCCGATTCCTCGTCTTTCAGCTGATTGTTCCATTTTATTTTTTTATTTTTCAGCAATCCTTCATCATATTTTTCGGTAATGCTGTTGATGATTTTTCCCGTGGCATCTTTGGTTTCCATTTTCAGTTCTTCTTCTGAAAGCTGCTTCACAACACAGGTTTCAATCAGCTTGCCATTACTGTCAAACTTTTTGGTGCCTTCGAAATTACCGTCTTCGGTGTACAGAACTTCGGTTTTGCTGATGAGTTTTCCTGTCATATCCTTCAGCTCAGAATGTGTCCAGACGCCGTCTTCATTAAAATAAAAAGATTCCTGTTCAGCTCTGAAAGTGGAATCGTGGTTCACCGGATACACATTCCAGTTGCGATCGTAAATGCCCTGACTCCGCGTTTCGGTAATCATTTTTACATCACCTTCGAGGTTGAAGGTTTTGCGGTTCATGGTTAATTCGTTGGTGCAGGAAACTGCTGCAAACAACACAATAAGATACATGAGTTTTTTCATATCCTGAAAATTGATAAACAATATTACAAAAAAAAGGGACAGCCGGAGCCATCCCTTTTAAAAAAGACCATCAAACGTTTATTCAACAACCATTATGCGGGTGATTGAATTATCGTTGTAAATGAATCGTACAGAGTATAAACCTGCGTTGACTTCGCCGAGCGACACATGGAAAACGCTTCCGCTGCCCATGGATGACAGGTTTTCGTTGCGGATCAGACGTCCGGTCACATCGTGGATTTCCATCTGAAGTGTACCGTTGTTGTTTCCGCTGAGTGTAATATCAAACTCTCCATCCGATGGGTTCGGGAACATAGCGATGTTGAGTCCTTCGAGTTCAATCACCGACGAAGCAATAATGTCAACTGTGGTTGTGTACACATTCTCACAGATGCCGTTGTGTGCGGTTAATGTAACGGTGTAGGAGTTATCGCTTGCATAGGTATGAGTCGGATTCACTTCGGTTGAAGAGTTACCATCACCAAAGGTCCAGTTGTACGAAGTAGCGTTGAGTGAAGTATTGACAAACTCAACCGTAGGATCCATCAGATTGTAGGTAAACGAAGCAACCGGAGTAGCCAGCACATTGATGCCGATGAGTGAAGATGTATCAACATTGCAGTCACCGCTTTGAACAACTGCTCTGTATTCCCAAACGCCCGAAGCGGTCGTGATTTCAGAGTAGGTACCAAAGCCGGCTGTTCCGGGAATATTGGTCCAGATGCCACCATCGATACGACGCTGCCAGTAAAGAATGTCACCAACATAACCACTCAGAATAATGGTTCCGGTTGATGAACCTTCACATACTTCGGCTTCCATGCTGCTCATCACGCCGCCTACAGTGTAGGAAGCAATAACAACAGCGATGTTGTTGGAAGCAGCCGGGTTGTTGCTGGTGCAGATTTCATTTGAAGTAAATGTGCAGCTTACAACATCACCGTTAATCAGCGTAGAAGAAGCGAATGTATTGCTGTTGGTGCCGACAACCGTACCGTTGACAGTCCATTCATACACCGGACTGGTGCCACCGTTGACACCTGTAGCGGTGAAGGTCATCAGGGTACCTTCGCAGACAGAAACAGCAGGTGTAACATCAATTGTGACACTGACAGGCAGAGTTGTATTGACTGTCATGGTTACCGGAGCAGAAGTAGCCGGATTGTTCATGGCGCAAACCAGATCAGAAGTTACTTCGCAGGTAACAACGTCGCCGTTGACGAGCGAGCTGCTGATGTAAGTATCGCTGTTAGATCCGCTTGCAATGCCGTTTACATACCACTGATAAACCGGTGTTGTACCACCATTGACAGCAGTAGCCGTAAAGGTTACAGGTTCACCCGAACAAACAGCACCGGCAGGAGCAGCAACAACATTCACGCTCACCGGATACGAAGTATTGATGCTCATAACAACAGGAGCAGAAGTAGCCGGATTGCCACTGGCACAGGCCAGTTCGGAAGTCACTGTACAGGTAACTGCATCACCGTTCAGGAGCGACGAAGAGATAAAGGTAGCTGTATTTGCACCGACAGCCGAACCATTAACAAACCATGTGTACACCGGATTTGATCCTCCGTTCACTGCTGTTGCGGTGAAGGTTACAGGTTCGCCCGAGCAGACAGTACCAACCGGAGAAGCAGCTACTGTAACACTTGCCGGAAGAACAGTGCCCACCGACATGGTAACGGCGTTCGATGTAGCCGGGTTGCCAATGACACAGGTTGCATCTGATGTCATTTCACAGGTAATTACATTACCATCGGCCAGCGTGCTGCTTGAATAAGTGGCACCGGTTCCGACAGGAATACCATTGGCATACCAGTTATATGCAGGCGATGTTCCACCATTGACCGGAGTAGCCGTAAAGTTAACGGTTGTTCCTTCGCAGATGGTTGCGCCAGGTGCAGCTGTAATGCCTACACCAGCTGTAAGAACAGGATTTACGGTCACCGTAATAGCGTTCGAAGTGGCTGTTGCACCAACCGAGCAGGTGGCATTTGAAAGAACCGTACAGGTAACAACATCGCCATTGTTCAGTGAACTGCTGGTGTACGTTGCGCTGTTTGGTCCGATCAGACTACCGTTTACATACCAGGCATATACCGGAGTGGTTCCGGCATCCGAAGCCACAGCTGTAAAGGTCACCGGTGCGCCGGCACAAACGGATGATGAAGAAGCCGAGATATTGACAACCGGTGTCAGAACAGGATTTACAGCCATGGTCACCGCATTCGATGTAGCAGGATTTCCTGTTGCACAGGTTGCATTTGAAGTCAGAACACAGGTTACAACATCGTTGTTGGCCAGTGTTGAAGTAGTATAGGTTGAACTGTTGGAACCAACCGGTGCACCGTTTACAAGCCATGCATATACCGGATTGTTACCACCGTTTACAGGCGTTGCAACAAAGGTTACAGAAGTTCCGGTACAGATAGCTCCCGGAGGAACACCAGCAATACTGACGCTCACCGGCTGATCCGGATTGACAGTCATGTTGATGACATTGGAAGTGGCAGGATTTCCTGAAACGCAGGTAGCATTTGATGTCAATACACAGGTAACGGCATCACCGTTATTCAATGTGCTGCTGGTAAAGGTTGAGCTGTTCGATCCAACCGAAACACCATTGACAAACCATGCATAAGCCGGTGTTGTTCCACCATTGACAGCGGTTGCCGTAAAGGTCACCGGTGTGTTGTCGCAAACTGCACCTGCAGGTGAAGCAGCGATGGTGATACTGGCCGGCATCAACGGATTCACATCCATGGTGACAGCATTCGAAACAGCCGGAGATCCGGTTGCACAAAGTGCTGTGGAGTTCATCACAACAGTCACAATCTGATTATCCAGAAGTGTGTTGCTGGTAAAGGTTGCACTGTTGGAACCAACCGGAGCACCACTGACATACCACTGATAAACCGGAGTTGTACCGCCGTTGACCGGAGTTGCAGTAAAGGTTACAGATGTTCCGGCACAAATGGTTCCGGCAGGTGAAGCAGCAATGGTCACACTTGCAGGAAGACCCGGATTCACCGTCATGGTAATGGCATTCGAAGTGGCAGGATTGCCGCTGACACATACGATATCCGAAGTCAGGGTACAGGTTACAATATCACCATTACTGAGCGCCGTGGTAGTGAAGGTTGCACTGTTGAATCCGGCTGCTGTTCCGTTCACAAACCATGCGTAATCGGGCGAAGCACCGCCATTGACCGGTGTTGCAGTGAAGGTTACTGAAGTGCCGCTGCAGATAGTTGTTGCAGAAGCTGCAATGCTTACACTGACCGCCAGATTGTTGGTAACCGACATGGTTACGGTATTGGATGTGGCCGGGCTTCCGGTGGCACAAGCGATATTCGATGTCAGCACGCAGGTAACGGCATCGCCGTTATTTAATGTGCTGCTTGCAAATGTTGCGCTGTTCGATCCAACCGATACGCCATTGACAAACCATGCATAAACAGGAGTTGTTCCACCATTGACGGGTGTTGCGGTGAAAGTCACCGGTGTGCCTTCGCAGATGGTGCCGGCAGGTGAAGCTGCTATGCTGATGCTGACAGGCTGCAGCGGAGCTACATCCATGACAACTGTATTCGATGCTGCCGGATTGCCGGTAGCGCAGGTTGCGTTTGAATTTACCACACAAGCGACAGTCTGATTGTCGAGCAAGGTGCTGCTGGTATAGGTCGGGCTGTTGGAACCAACCGGAGATCCGTTTACAAACCACTGGTAAACCGGCGTTGTTCCGCCGTTGACCGGAGTGGCTGTAAAGGTTACTGAAGTTCCGGCACAAATGGTTCCGGCAGGTGATGCTGCGATGGTCATGCTGACCGGTTTATCCGGATTCACCGTCATGGTGATTGCATTGGATGTAGCCGGATTGCCGCTGACACAAACAATGTCCGATGTCATGGTACAGGTTACCACATCACCTTGTACGATACTGTTTGTAGTATAGGTTGCACTATTAAAACCAACAGCTGTTCCGTTTACAAACCATGCATAATCGGGCGAAGCGCCGCCATTGACCGGTGTTGCTGTGAAGGTCACCGAAGCGCCGTTGCAGATAGTTGTTGCAGAAGCTGCAATGCTTACACTGACCGGCAGATTGTTGGTAACCGACATGTTTACGGTATTGGATGTGGCCGGGCTTCCGGTGGCGCAGCCGATATTCGAAGTCAGCTCACAGGTAACGGCATCGCCGTTATTTAATGTGCTGCTTGCAAATGTTGCGCTGTTCG
>CAYSCE010000021.1:15441-18281 GCA_964429475.1 uncultured Bacteroidaceae bacterium
CATCCATGACAACTGTATTCGATGCTGCCGGATTGCCGGTAGCGCAGGTTGCGTTGGATGTAACAACACAAGAAACAGTCTGATTGTCGAGCAGTGTGCTGCTGGTATAAGTCGGGCTGTTTGAACCAACCGCTGAACCATTCACATACCACTGGTAAACAGGTGTTGTTCCGCCGTTAACCGGAGTTGCAGTGAAGGTCACTGAAGTTCCTGCACAAATTGTTCCGACAGGAGATGCAGCAATGGTTACACTGACCGGTTTGTCCGGATTCACCGTCATGGTGATTGCATTCGAAGTGGCCGGATTGCCGGTAGCGCATGTTGCATTTGAAGTAACAACACAGGTAACAACATCGGCATTGTTAAGTGTACTGCTGGTGAAAACAGGGCTGTTCGATCCAACCGATGTTGCATTGACATACCATGCATACACCGGCGAAACTCCGCCATTGGTAACCGACGCGGTAAAGGTAACACCGGTACCGGCACAAATGGTTGTTGCCGAAGCTGAAATGGATACACTAACCGGAAGATCTGGATTCACCGTCATATTCACAACATTGGATGTGGCCGGATTTCCGGTTGCACAGGCAACATCAGAAGTAAGCATGCATGTAACTGCATCGCCATCGGTCAGGGTACTGCTGGTAAATACATTGTTGTTAATACCGAGCGCAACACCATTGACATACCATTCGTAAACCGGGGTAGTTCCACCATTAACAGGAGTTGCAGTGAAAGTAACAGAAGTTCCGACACACACAGCACCTGCAGGTGAAGCAGCAATGCTGACACTTACAGGAACACCTGGATTCACAACCATTGAAATGGCATTCGATGTGGCCGGATTTCCTGAAGCACAGGTAATGTTTGAAGTCAGTGAACAGGTAACAATATCACCATTATTCAGGGAACTGCTGGTGTATGTGCTGCTGCCCGAAGCAACTGCTGAGCCATTGACAAACCAGTTATAAACCGGTGTTGTACCGCCATTGACCGGTGTTGCAGTGAAAGTCACAGGAGTACCGGCACAAACAGCACCGGCAGGTGAAGCTGCAATACTTACACTCACCGGCATATCGGGATTAACAGTTACATTGATTACATTGGATGTAGCCGGATTTCCGGTGGCACATGCAATATTTGATGTCAGTAAACAGCTAACGGCATCACCATTCAGCAGAGTTCCATTGGTATAAGTAGCACTGTTGCTGCCAACGGCAGTTCCATTGAGATACCACTGATAAACCGGAGTTGTACCACCATTGGTTGGCGTAGCTGTATAAGTGACAGATGTACCGCTACAAACAGCGCCTGCCGGAGCAGCAGCGATATTTACACTTACAGGCATGCTGGCATTTACGGTCAGCATTGCACCTGTTGAAGTGGCTGCCGGAGCACAGGAACCTGATACAACACAACGATAGAGATATCCGTTGTTTGCGGTAACAGCACCTGTCAGACTAAGCGTAGTGGTGTTCCATCCTGCGTACACCGGATTAGTTCCGGCTGCAAGAATGTTGTTGTATGTTGTACCACCATTGGTCGATACCTGCCACTGATAAGCAGTGATATCGCCCGTTGCAGTAACAGCAAAACTGGTATTGGCTCCATTGCAGATGCTGGCCGGTACAGGATTCACGGTAACAACCGGAGCTTCTTCAACGGTAAGCGTAGCTGCATTCGATGTAGCATCGGGTGGTACAGGACCACTGACAATACAACGATACTGGTAACCATCATTGCCGGCTACAACACCAGTCAAAGTAAGATCCTGTGTTGTATATCCTGAATATACAGGATTGGTGCCGGCTGCAAGAATGTTATTGAAAGTAGTTCCACCATCGCTCGATACCTGCCACTGATAACCTGTAATGGTTCCGGTTGCGGTAACAGAGAAGGTGGTATTGAGACCGGCACAAACAGTTGTGCTGGCCGGATGCGAGGTAATGGCCGGAGCGTTGTTTACAGTCAGCAATGCACCGTTGGAGGTTACAGACGGAGCACAGGTTCCGGTTACAACACAACGATAGAGATATCCATTATTGGCATTTACAACACCATTCAATCCAAGTGTAGCGGTTGTCCAGCCTGAATACACAGGATTGGTGCCGGCTGCAAGAATGTTATTGTAGATTGTTCCACCATCGGTTGATACCTGCCACTGATAGGTCAGACCGGCTCCTGTAGCGGTTACGCTGAAGCTTGTGTTGCCACCATCTCCGATGGTGGTAGCTGCAGGATGACCCGTAATGGCCGGAGCTGCATTTACAGTAAGTGCAAGGGTGTTCGATGTGGCCGGGTTGCCGCTGACACAGGTTGCATTCGAAGTAACAACGCAATATACCTGATCACCGTTTGCCGGGGCTACATTTGTGTAGGTGGCACCTGTTCCGGTGAAACCGCCATTGAGATACCATGCATAGGTCGGAGCACCTCCACCGTTGACCGGTGTTGCTGTAAAAGCAACTGAAGTACCGGCACAGACTGTTGTTCCGGGTGCAGCTGCAATGCTAACGCTGACAGGCAGGTTAGCACTTACGGTCATACTGATGGCATTCGAAGTGGCCGGGCTTCCTGTTGCACAGAGTGCATTCGAGGTGAGCACACAGGTCACAACATCACCGTTGACAAGCGAGCTTGATGCATAGGTTGCGCTGTTGGAGCCGACTGCAGTTGCATTCACATACCACTGGTAAACCGGTGTCGTTCCACCATTGGTTGGCGTAGCTGTAAATGTAACAGAAGTTCCGGCGCAAATATTTGTTGCAGATGCTGAAATGGCTACACTGACCGGATTGTTCGGATTCACTGTCATGTTCACGGTATTCGATGTGGCC
>CAYSCE010000022.1:0-18276 GCA_964429475.1 uncultured Bacteroidaceae bacterium
TTACCGGATTAAAAAAGAAATAATGAAAATTAAAGACCTGATTTTTTTTGGCATTTTTGCCCTGATTTTTGTTCCGTTTTTTATCTTTCCTGAAGCATACGCGTGGTTTAAAACAATGACTACCGAACAGGGGCTGCTGATGAGTGTGCTTAAATTCAGCATACTGGCAACCCTTGGCGAGTGTCTCGGCTTAAGGATAAAAACCGGAAAATACTATTTCAAAGGTTTTGGTATTCTGCCACGTGCTATTGTGTGGGGTTTTCTGGGTATGTTTATATTTTTTGCTTTTGCCATTTTCAAATCGGGCGTTTCGGCCATGCTCGAAAATGTTTTCGGCGTCGATGGCGCTGTAGCTGCACTTAAAGGCGATTTCACAACGACAAAACTGATGGTTGCTTTCTTTGTGAGTGCTTTTCTGAATATCATTTTTGCGCCGGTTATGATGACTTTTCATAAAATCACCGACACACATATAGATCAGAATGGTGGCCGTGTTTCGTGTTTGCTGAAATGCATTCCGATGGGCGAAATCATGACCGGTATTAACTGGAAAGTGCAATGGAATTTTGTGTTTAAGCGCACCATTCCTTTCTTCTGGATTCCGGCACATACCATTACTTTTATTTTACCTACCGAGTTTCAGATTCTTTTTGCAGCACTTTTAGGTGTTGTGCTCGGCGTTATTCTCGCCGTTGCCAGTCAAATGGGAAAGAAGGCCTGACGCTCCTCCACGAGGCTGTCTCAAAAGCAAGCTAAGCACAGCGACATTCCATAGTTCAATAACCTTTATTGTGTTTCAGCTTGTTGTGTTGAACATGGAATAGTCGCACGAATGCCGTCTTGTGTACGGCACAAAAACATCGCTTCCTGCTCATCCGACTCTTCCATGTCCTTCATTTCATTCCGGACTATGGAAGGTCGGATCGCCGGAGGAAGTTGTTGTTTTTGTTGAAATAGTCTCTTTTGAGACAGCTCCGGAAACAAAAAAGACTGAGCAAAATAAATTGCTCAGCCTTTTTTAATTATATCAGCAACTTCTATTTTCTGCGCTGTTTGGCAGCGGCAGCTTTCTGAGCTTCTTCGAGCCGTTTGGCAAAGTTGGATTTTGTAACGGGTTTCTTTTTATGCGCTTCAATCTGAGCACGTACTACATCTTCTTTCACAAAGTACCGGATGGCAAATATCTGAATGAAGGTAATAATGTTGGCCAGCAGATAGTAATAGCTGAGTCCCGATGAGTAGCTGTTGAAGAATCCAAGGAACATGACAGGCATCATATACATCATGACACGCATGCCGGGCATGGTGTTGGTGCTGCCCATCATCTTTTCATTAACCCGGGTATAAATAAAGGTTGAAATAGTCATTAACAGACAGAAAAGACTGACGTGATCTCCATAGAAAGGAATGTTTGTTCCGAGATCAAGAATGGAGTCATAGCTTGATAAATCTTCGGCCCACAGGAACGATTGCTGACGCAGCTCGATCGAAGACGGGAAGAAACGGAACATAGCAATCAGAATAGGGAATTGCAGCAACATAGGTAAGCATCCCGACAGAGGACTGGCACCGGCTTTTTTGTACAAATCCATGGTAGCCTGCTGCTTTTTCATCGCATCTTCCTTCTTTGGATACTTCGCATTGATAGCATCCACATCGGGTTTCAGAATGCGCATTTTTGCAGAACTTTTATACGTTCTCATGGCGATCGGGAAGAGAACGATTTTAAGCAGAATCGTCAGAATTAAAATGATAATTCCGTAATTGAGATTATATCCTTCGAGCCAGTTAAATACCGGAATGACCGCAAAACGGTTAATCCATGCCAGTGGCGCAAAACTCCATCCGAGCGGAATCTGACGTTCAAGCGACAGGTCCTGATGACGCAGCAAATTGTATTTCAGTGGTCCGGCGTAATAAGTAAATGCAATTGCACTGTCTTTATCCGAAGCAAGGCGTACACTCATTTCGGCCGACATTGTCTTTAGATAATTCCGGTTAACTGAATTGTTGGTGTACGATTCAATTTTAGCCGATGAAAGCTGGTCGGCAGCAATAAGTGTGGTAGAGAAGAACTGTTGTTTAAATGAAACCCATTTCAATGAATTTTCGATTTTTTCTTCATCATCGCTGGTCTCACTCAGATAGTCGGTTTCCAGATCCATGTCGGCATAAAATACCGTACTCACGTTTCTTTCATTATCCAGACTTTTCTCCTTACCGGCAATATCAGCTTTCCAGCTAATCGGCATATAGGTGCTGCCGGCAGCCAGGAAATTCGCACGTTTTTCGAAACTTACTTTATAACCGAAATTATACGATCCTTTATGGAACGTATAGGTGAACAAAACAGCACCGATTTCTTTTTTATCGGCGTTGGTGGCTGGTGCTCTGAAAACAACCTTCAGCGAATCGCCGCTCATTTTTGTAATTGGGGCCGAAATACCTTTTACAGGGGTAAAATACAGCAGCGATGTGCTTGCAACAGCTTTATTACACTGAAATTTCAAATCAAACTCATTGTGCTCATTATAAAACATGACAAGCGGTTTACCATCCCATGTTTTAAAATCTTTCAGTTCAATCTGATTAATGCTGGCTCCTTTTGAACTGAATTTCACTTTCATCAGGTCGGTTTCAACCCAGTAGTTTTCGCCTTTACCTTCCATGGCAGCGAAAAATTCACCATTTTTTTCGAATGTAAACCCTGCTGCCAGAGAGTCAGGGGTGCCGTTTTTAGCAGTGCTTGCAGAGCCGGTTGTGTCTTTGACATTCGCTGCTGCAGCGCCTTTAGTGCTGTCGTTCAGGTTGGCGGCAGCCTGGTTTTTTTGCTGATTGGCAGCCTGAGCTGTTTGTTTTTGTGCAGTTTCTTTTTGCTTCTCATCTTTGCCACCCTGCAGGAATGCGAAGGCTACAAAAATGCCGAAAAGCAATACGAAACCAATGATCTGATTATATTTCATGTCGTCAACGTAAATTGGGGTGCAAAGATAATATTAATTGGTAATCTGTTGCTTACTCAGCCTGTGCCTGATCCATGGCAGCTTTTACAAAGCGGACAAAGAGTGGATGCGGATTTTCAACAGTACTGCGGTATTCCGGATGAAACTGCACTCCAACGAACCAGGGGTGGTTCGACAACTCAACAATTTCTACAAGGTCCTCGTTGGGATTAATGCCTACAGCCTGCATGCCGGCCATGGCAAACATTTCGATGTATTTATTGTTGAATTCATAACGGTGGCGGTGACGTTCGTTAATCAGGTCCTCGCTGTATACTTCAGAAATTTTATATCCGGGTTTTATTTTGCAGGGATACAAGCCAAGCCGCATGGTGCCTCCTTTTCCAGAAACTTTTTTCTGTGATTCCATAATGTCGATAACCGGATGTGGGGTGCGACGGTCCATTTCGCGGCTGTGTGCACCTTCGAGATGCAGCACGTTACGTGCAAACTCAATGACAGCAACCTGCATCCCCAGACAGATACCCAGGAACGGAATGTTGTTTTCGCGCGCATATTTTACTGAAGTAATTTTTCCTTCAATACCGCGCTCGCCAAATCCCGGAGCGACCAATACACCCGACATTCCGCTCAGCTGTTCGGCAACGTTTTCTTCGGTCACAAATTCGCTGTGAACCAGTTTCACCCTGACTTTGACATGATTCGCGGTACCTGCATGAACAAAGGCCTCGAGAATAGATTTGTAAGCATCTTTCAGCTCAACGTATTTACCAACCAACGCAATATTGATGGTGCTGGTCGGATTTTTAAGACGGGTGAGAAAATCTTCCCATACCTGCAGGTCAGAATCACGCGTTTCGGTAATGCCCAGTTTGCGCAGAATGACCAGATCGAGTTTCTGATCGCGCATGCGCAACGGTACTTCGTAAATGGTCTCCACATCAACGCTTTCAACAACCGCATCGGACGCAACGTTGCAGAATAAAGCAATTTTATTTTTTTGTGCTTCGCTGATATTTCTTTCACTGCGGCATACAATAACATCGGGTTGAACACCAAGTTCAAGCAGGGTTTTGACAGAATGCTGCGTGGGTTTTGTTTTTAATTCGCCGGCAGCGGCCAGATAAGGCACCAGGGTAAGATGAATCACTGCTGCATGATCGCCCAGTTCCCAGCGGAGCTGGCGTACAGCCTCGATGTAGGGCAGTGACTCAATATCGCCAACTGTTCCGCCAATTTCGGTAATGACAAAATCATATTTGCCATTCTGCGCCAGCAGCCGGATACGGTACTTGATTTCGTCGGTAATATGAGGGATAATCTGAACTGTTTCGCCCAGATAATCGCCGCGACGTTCTTTTTCAATAACACTTTGATAGATACGGCCAGTAGTCACGTTGTTGGCCTGCGAGGTCGGAATATTCAGGAATCTTTCATAGTGACCCAGATCGAGGTCGGTTTCGGCGCCATCGTCGGTTACAAAGCATTCTCCATGCTCGTATGGATTCAGTGTGCCCGGATCGACATTGATGTAGGGATCGAGTTTCTGAATGGTGACCGAATAGCCGCGTGCCTGCAGCAGACGGGCCAGTGATGCTGAAATAATGCCTTTTCCCAACGAAGAAACAACGCCTCCGGTGACGAATATATAACGGGTGTCTTTCATAAAACCAATAAGTTCTGTAATGATTGCTCAAAAGTACATAAATTTGCTGGTTGTTCGGGATATAAAATTCCGATTTTGAAGTTTAGTTTTTAACCACGGTAATTGTTAATTGAATGAATTTATCAGCATTTGAGCGGTTTCTTGAAAGTCAGGGCAAGCCATTTTTGGTCGAAAAAAATTTCAGCAACGATTTGTTAAAAGCTGAATTATTTGCTTACCGCAGGTTTAATATGATGGGCCGGGATTATTATTTTGTCCATGCCGGTGATGCTCAGATTTTGAACGAAAATACATGCAGTAAACTACATCTTGATGCCCGGAATTATGTGAACAGCCTGTACAAGATGCCGCGGGCGCTGCGATTTGTTGTGCCCAATATTGTATCGGTGTTTTTCTCCTCAAACGGATTCGAGGAAGCAGCTTTGCAGCTGGCACTTCAACAAAAACGCCCCTGGCAGGGTGGAGAAGTACATGATATTTTTTTTGTTGATCTTGAATCTCAAACATTGTACGGCCCCGATATACACAGCGTCCGGGTTGATGGCGGAAATTATTCATTTAAAAAGGTCGACCCGACCAACCGAAGCCGCGGGCTGATGCTTGATTTTTTTAATGTCAGCAAATCTTCTCGCTGATCGTTTAACATCTGTCGATTATCGGAGCTTTATTGCTTTTTCCGTGTTATCGTTATAAATACAGCGCTTCGCTTGTCCACAGATTACACAGATCACACGGACCCATCTGCAAGTTTAACTGCAACAGGCAGTCGGGCAGGTTAAATTGCCCTCAGCAGGTCTTTGGATTTTATCGGATGAAATGCCTTTCAGTCTGCGACTGAAGCCATTTCCACGGAAGTTGAACAAAATAGACCCAGTCTATAATTATAACGCAGTAATAATTATTGACAACAGTGCCATCCCGATGGGGCAGCTGAGGAATAAGTATTTCCGTGTAATCTGTGTAATCAGTGGACGCTTTCTTCCTGCCCTATGCCGCACGCGTTGCGCTTTGAGCGTTGCGCGTTACCCCGCATTCACCGCATCAAACAACACTTCAACCGGATGCAGCGCTTTTCTGCCGGTGCCGTCTTTTATCTGGTGGCGGCAGCTGGTGCCCGATGCAGCAATGATTGTTTCAGGACTTGCATTCCTGATCGAAGGCAATAAGACCAACTCACCGACTTTCATACTTACGTTGAAATGTTCTTTTTCAAATCCGAACGAGCCGGCCATGCCACAACAGCCCGAAGGAATTTCCTTTACACGGTAATTCGACGGGATGGTCATCATTTTCTTAGTCACGTCAGTTCCAATCAATGACTTTTGCTGACAATGTCCGTGATACAGAATTTCTTTTTTATCATACGCGAATTGCATTTTTTTGATTTTTCCTTTTTCAAATTCACGTACAATAAACTCATCAATCAAAAGCGCATTGGGAGCCAATTTTTTGGCTTTCTCGCGCAAATACGGACTGCATAATTCCGGAAATTCGTCGCGGAAACCAAGAATGGCAGATGGTTCAATGCCAATCAATGGTGAATCTGCACTCACCACATCTGATAAAGATTCAATATTCTGATCAATAATTTTCCGGGCTTTTTTCAGCAACCCTTTCGAAATAAATGTTCTTGCACTTAATCCGTGTGAAGGCAATTCAACCCGGTAGCCCAGCATGCACAACAAACTGATGGCTTTAACGCCGATGAGCACATCATTCATGTTGGTAAATTCATCCACAAAAACATGCACGGTTCCGTTATGACCTGTGAGTTTATTCAGCTCGGGCAATTGTTTTCGGGCCCAGCGCCGGAGCGTCTTTCCGTGTAGTTCGGGCAGACTGCGTTTGGGAGCAAATCCCAGCATGACTTTAACGGGCCACGATAAAATATAGCTTCGTGCAAACAAATTGTATATGCGGCTGAATGGCAGTGCCAGCTTGTTTACGCTGTCGATATAAGCAATGGCCAGTGTGCGGATCCGCACCGGATGCGACTCGTACCAGTGCTGTAGAAACTCGGTTTTGTATTTGGCCATATCAACCGACGACGGACACTCAGATTTGCACAGTTTGCAGCCCAGGCATAAATCAAGCACCTTGTGTATTTCGCGGTGATTGAACGGATTCGATTTCGGACTGTTGGTCAGAAACTCGCGCAGAATGTTGGCCCGGGCGCGTGTGGTGTTTTGCTCATCCAATGTGGCCTGATAGCTCGGACACATGCCTCCTGAGGCCAGATGCGGCTTTCGGCAGTCTCCCGATCCGTTGCATTTTTCAATGGCACGCAGCAATCCCTGTTCGTGACTGTAATCGTAGTATGTTTCAAATTCACGAACCGGCTTACCTGGCTCATATCGCAGCGATGTGTTCATGGGCGGCGTGTCGGTGATTTTCCCTTTATTGAAAACGCCGTAGGGATCCCATGTTTTTTTGATAGACTCCAGCAACGAATAGTTGTCGTTGCCAATCATCAACGGAATGAATTCGCCGCGAAGCCGCCCGTCGCCATGCTCTCCGCTGAGCGATCCTTTATATTTTTTTACCAGCAGCGCAGTTTCGTGTGCCAGCGTGTGAAACAGCATCACATCTTTAGGATCACGCAAATTGAGAATAGGTCTCAGGTGCAGCTCGCCGGTTGCAATATGTGCATAATACACGCATTTCAGATTGTGCTTTTTCAGTAGTTCATTGAATTCGGCAATGTATTCTGGTAACACTTCCGGATTTACAGCTGTATCCTCAATCACCGGAACCGGTTTGGCATCACCGGGCATGTTGCTGAGCACGCCCAGCCCTGCTTTGCGCAAGTCCCATACTTTTTTGATATCACTTCCGGTGACCACCGGGAAATGATAACCCAGTTTTGCTGCGGTAATTTCTTCTTCAATGACTTTGGCTTTTGCCTGAATGATTTCCTGCGATTCTTCGGCCAGTTCGATAATCAGTATGGCAGCCGGATCGCCTGATACAAAAAACCGGTTTTTATTCTGATTGATGTTTTCGCGGGTGAGATCGAGAATGGCTTTATCCATTAATTCAACTGAAACCGGTGCATGTTTGAGTGCAATGAGATTGGCTTTCAGAGACCCTTCCAGCGTCATGCAATGTACGCATATCAGTGCTTTTTCCTTGGGTGGAAGCGGCACCAGATTGAGTTTGATTTCGGTCAGCAGCGCCAGCGTGCCTTCGGAGCCAGCAATTAATTTACAGAAATTGAATTGTTCGCCGCCGGTAAAGGGCTCGGCCTTCATGAGCAAATCGATGGCGTATCCTGTGTTTCGGCGTTTAATGACCGGATCAGGAAATTCGCGTACAATGTTTATCTGATTCTTTTCATCCGATAAAATCTCGCGGATGTTGCGGTATATATTGCCTTCCAGATTTTCCAGGGTCATTTTCTGACGAAAACTTTCGCGGCATAGTTCTTTAAATTCCACTTCGGATCCATCGCTCAGCAATGCTTTTACAGATAGCAGGTGATCGCGGGTTGAGCCGTACACAAGGCTATGTGCGCCACACGAATTATTCCCAACCATGCCGCCAATATTGCAGCGCGACGAAGTACTGGTTTCGGGCGCAAAAAACAATCCAAGCGGAGCCAGTTCGCGATTCAGCTCATCCAGTATAACCCCTGGCTGAACGCGCACCCAGCGCTGTCGTTCGTTGATTTCAAGAATGTTTGTAAAGTGCCGCGATAAATCAACGACCAATCCGTTGCCCACTACCTGACCGGCCAGCGATGTTCCTGCTGCGCGCGGAATCAGCGTTACATCGTTTTCGCGCGCAAAACGGATGAGCATTTTCAGATCGTCCGTATTTTTCGGATAAGCTACACCAACAGGGACTTCGCGGTACGCCGAAGCATCGGTCGAATACAACAGTTTGTGCAGTTTGTCGTGATGGAGTTCTCCGTTGAAATGCGGTTTGAGCGCGGCCAGTTTTCCTGAAATATCCTGTGACATGGATTGTTTTTTTCTATGCCAAAAGTACGAAAATCCGGCATATTAAAAATGAATCTGAAATCCGCAACGGAATCCGATACTGCTGAGCGATTGTTTGAATTTTACGACTTTTGTGGGCTGAGTCTCTCGCTGGTTGTCGGTCTCCAGAATTTCATCCACATATAAAATTTCTTTTTCACTCATGGTCATTTGATCAGTCTGGTCTTCGGAATCCCATGTTTTGGATGTGCAGGTGCGCTTTTTAAACGAAGTACTCATCAGGACAGCTTCTGCTTCGGCAAAAAACGAAATGGTGTGCTGTCGGTAGAACTCTGCTCCAAATGCGCCGGTCACACCATACTGAAACGATGGCGAAATTTTGTATTTGTAATTGTACAGCTCAGTAGGATAATACCCTGGCATATTGTTGCGGATAAAAATTTCGCGGGACATGGTGTACTTTGAATAACCGAAGATGACTCCGGCATTTATGTAAGGAGCAACCGGCTTATCGGCAATCTGATAATGCGCATACAACGTTGCATCGATGGCCCGGGCCGAATAGGTATCGGTTGTTTTGTATGACACGTTGTAAATGGTATATGGCGAGTATTCCGCCTCGGATATAGACACGAAAGGCTGATCTGCACTTTTAAAATACGACAGGGTAGCTCCAAAAGACAATGGTTTTTCCCGGTTCTTTTCGATGCTGATGCCGAAACGACTGCCTTTACCCAGAGAAACTGACTTTGAGGTAGAAGAATAATAGGTTATTGATGTGTCGGCTGTAACAACCGTGTGATCATTATAAACCGACCATGTGTTGGGCAACAGGCCCGTGTTGTAGGAATAAAACGGGCGTAATGTATAATTCTGTGATAGAGCCGCAAAGGGGATCAGCAAACAACTGATCAGTAATGTCTTTTTCATCTTATAAATATTTGTGCAAATGTATATGAATATTTGCAATTAATGTTATTTTTGAGTTCGTGAAAAATGTTTAGATTTATAGCCTAAAATCCGAAATCTATGAAAACGTTGCGTTTTTTGATCATGCTGAGCTTTTGTTTTTGTCTGACTCAATTGCAGGGTCAAACCATCAAGGCTCCTTCAAAAGTACAGGAAGTTACTGTGTATATGCTCGGTGCTGAGCTGCATTCAACTGCATCGGTCAATATGCCTAAAGGGAAAAACACAGTGATTTTTACCGGACTGAGCCCGCAGCTGAACGCCGGAAGCATTCGCTTCAGCATTGAAAACAGCGATGCCACTATTCTGAGCGTTACTTCGCGCATCAATTACCTGAATGGTCAGGGCGACAATGCTCAGATCAAAAAACTCAAGGATTCGGTGGAACTGATTACCGATCAGCTTACACGCATTGCCATGGCGCGCGAAACATTTACGAAGGAAAAAGATCTGCTGTTTAAAAATCAAAGCATCGGCGGAACCGAGAACGGTGTGAAAGTAGAAGAGATTCAGCGCTCGGCCGATTTCTTCAGACTCCGCAGCAATCAGATCAACGATGAATTGTTTTTACTGAATAAAAATGAAGTGAAATATCGTGAAACACTTGCGCGTTTGCAGCAGGCGCTTTCCGAAATGAATGCACAATACAATCCGCCCTCATCCGAAATCGAAGTCACGGTAATGGCACAGCGTGAAGGTTTGGTAAAGTTCGATTTTTCGTACATGGTGAATGGCTGTGGCTGGGCGCCCAAATATGATATCCGTGCCGACGGCATCGATAAACCCATTCAGCTGATTTACCGCGCCAATCTTTTCAATAATTCGGGTGTTGATTGGAATGATGTAAAAATAAAACTGTCGACAGCCGAACCCGGCAAAAGCGCTACCAAACCTACGCTTGACAAATGGGCGCTGAATTACGGATCCGATGTACAGGATATGACCGATAATAATATCATGAATATGGATCAGCGTGCAACCATCGACCGGAAAGAAGGGCAGGGGCCGTATGGCGTTGAGAGTATTATGGTGGACGAATTGAGTCAGGAGTTTGAAATCGCCGTTCCCTATACTGTTTTGTCCGATTCAAAAGCTTACACGGTTGATGTAAACACCTATGAAGTGCCGGCCACCTATGAATATTCGGCTGTTCCGAAAATGGACCGCGATGCTTTTCTGATGGCCAGAATTACCGATTGGAGCAAGCTGAATCTGGTGAGCGGACATGCTTCGGTGTTTTATGCCGGAACCTATGTAGGACAAAGCTACATCAACACTTCAACTGTAGCCGATACCATGAGTATTTCACTGGGCCGCGACAAGCGTGTTATCATTAAACGTGCTCAGAAAATGGAAGAATCGAAAAGCCAGGTCATCGGCAGTTCGGTTAAGGAAACGGTCATGTACGAAATTGTTGTTCGCAACAATAAGGAAACGGCCATGGATATTACATTGCAGGATCAGGTTCCGGTATCGCAGAACTCAGACATTACGGTGGATGTACTGAATATTTCCGGGGGCACGCTGGATCCGCTGAGTGGAATTATTACATGGAAACTGAAGCTGCAGCCAGGCGAAACCAAACAGCTTATTCTGAATTATTCCATCAAGTATCCGAAAAATCAGCGCGTGTCGAAAAAGCGTGCACGTGCTATTCCATGTCCTTCATTCTAATGGAAAACAATATGAAAAAATTATTGATTCTATGTTGCTTGCTGATAACAATAAGCATGAATTTTTCCATGGCTCAAACTGCCACTTCGGTTGCCACCGGCAGCTGGACGATGCCAACAACATGGGACTGTAACTGTGTCCCGACGCCGGGTTATACTGTTACCATCAATCACATTGTGACACTTTCTTCAGACTGGGCCATTACTTCAGGATCCATTACCATTGGTCCGACTGGTGCGCTTGATGACGACGGCGGTGGTTTCGGATTGCTCATCAACAGCGGCGGAACGCTCAATGTGGCCGGATCTTTTACCATGGCAAAGCTGGCTGTAATGGGAGGAACCATTACCAACACAGGTATTATTACCGATCTCGACAGTCTGTATCTGGATGCTGCATTTGAAAACTTTGGTGTTATTGAATCTTCGAATCTGTACAACGCGGGGCATATGACAAACGAAGACTATATCCATGCAACCAACTTATACAACAACGGTGGAATACTTAATTATGCAATTGTTAGTGCAAGCAATTTTACAAATGCTGATACCATTGAGAATTATGACCGGTTATCCATGACAAATTTTACCAATCTTAACTTTGTAAATAATAAATCCGATGTGGCTGCTTACAGTAATTTTCTCAACATGGGAGAGTTTTATAATGTTACTGACACCGCATATGTATTTGCCTACGCTCTTTTGAATAAGGACTCAGTAAATCATGATGCGATCCTGTCGAATTGGGGTGATGTTTTGGTTGAATCCAATTTTTCGAACTATGATTTGGTAACCGGAAACGCAGATGGATATTTCTGTACCTACGATTATACCGCCAATTATGGAACCATGACCGGTAATTTCACTTTTTGTGACAACACCCCAACTGCAACGGAACCTTACCTCGATTACAACTCCGGCACGTATGATCCTTCAATTATTTGGTGTGTTGCAAGTTGTTTCGAAGGCATTCCAGAGTCACAACAAAAATCCATACAACTATATCCCAATCCGGTGAGCGATATGCTTTATGTGAGCGGTGTGCAGGAAGGTCAGCTGTGGAAAATTTTCACGGTCAGCGGAACGCTTGTCATGAGCGGCCGCAGCGATGATGGTGATTTTTCAATCGGTGTCGGTCACCTGCCTTCGGGTACTTACATGATTGCAACAGAGTCCGATAGTCAGCGAAATTTCTTTTTGTTTACACGTGAATAAAAAAGAGCTTAAGTAGCCACGTATGGTGTCATCCTGAACTCGTTTCAGGATCTATCATACGTGGCTACTCATCCACCGCAGACCCTGAAACAAGTTCAGGGTGACACGGTGGATGATGTACCGCGCCTGTTGAAGTTGTCAACTGCATTAAATGTCACAAGTCAGAAGAAAATATCAATTACGGAACCGCCTTACTGTGCCACTTCACGAATCCAATCGCTGATGCCCATTTTATCACGGGTATTGGTCATAACACCTTTGAAATCGGCCTGGTCTGTTGCATCCGGAATAAAATGCTCCAGTTTTTTTTCGGTGAGCATACCGGGCATCATGTAATAGCCGGGCAAACGGCCGTGTTTGTAGCGATACAATGGAATATACTTTACATGACAAACTTCGGTGGTGCCATGTCTCGATTTTTTCAAGGTAAAGCCAACGAGTAAGCCGGCATCGGTTAAAGTATCTTTCTGATTGGAAATGAAATTTCCAAGCGACCATATAATCAGTTTACTTGACAGGCTGCCGATGGGCGTGACCATTTCGACCGGTTGAACCACATGCGGGTGGCTGCCAATAATCACATCTACATTTTGCCGAACCAGAAAATCGGCAATGGCGCGCTGGTTGGCATTTGGTTTATGCTGATATTCCTCGCCCCAGTGAATCGAAACCAGAATGGCATCGGCTTTATTGGCTTTGGCTTTATTGATGTCGGCCAGCATCTGAACGGTGTCAATTTTATTCACAATATAGGGTTCCGGCACAGGAATACCATTGGTACTGTAGGTGTAATTCAATATAGCCAGCTTCCAGCCTTTGATTTCGAGCATAAAAGGAAAACGCTCATCGCGCTCTTTCTGATTGCGGAAAATGCCGGTGTTCCATAATTTCACCGATTCGGCATAGCGGATATTTCCCTCAATGCCTTCAGATGCTCTGTCAGCGGCGTGGTTGTTGGCGAATACAAAAAAATTGAATCCTGCGCGGCGCAATGCATCGGCAAAAGATGTCGGTGCCGAAAACTTCGGATATCCGGTATAGGGCTCGCCTGCCAGTGTTGTTTCGAAATTCACCAGACGTATATCGGCATTGTTTAATATGGAGCGGATAAAGGTGTAGCATGAATCAAACTCGGCGATTCCGGTGGCTTCATTCAGTGCCGCTTTGTACATCGGCAAATGCATCATGGCATCGCCGGTCACCCAGAATGTGACTGAATCGGCTTCAGAGATGGCACCGCTGATGCCTGTTTTATGTGATGACGCATTGAAAGGCTGCATCAGTAAAAGCAGTCCAGCAATCACAACAGCCGGCAAAATGGTCACAAAAAGTATTTTAGGCGTCCTTCTCATATGAGTCTAATTCTTTTGCAAAAATAAGCGGAAAATATCAGATTGCAAAGCGGATGTGACACGAACCAGATACATTCCATCGCTTACTTCGCTCAGAATGACCGATTCACCTGAATAATGAGTTGCCTCATATACCAGATTGCCCTGCAAATCAAACACGTTAATTAACCGTGAATCATTGCCGGAAAAAGTAACCTGAAAAACGCCATCAGATGGATTCGGAAAAACTTTTGTGTCCGATGTGCTGTATGATTCAACCGGTGTATAATGCTGGACGTCTGTGTCGTTGAAAACGAGTCCTGGTCCCAGTTTGACCAATAAGATATTGGTGACACCCGGGCCGAAACTTTTGGTGGTTCCGATAAAAACCATTCCGCCATCGGGTGCGAAATCAAGATCGGTGCCTTCCTCTTCCTGCAATGCGCCGTAATAATAATACTGCCAGAGTCCCACTTTATCTACCCAAAGTCCTACATCGCTGTTACCGAATCCGAAATAATAGGGAAAAATTCCACCGGTAAAATAAAATTCATTGAGATCATTTACGATACCACGCCGGATATTTTTCATGTAAAACGGCGGCTGAACCAGCTCCCAGGCAAAATAGCCGGCAGAAGAAACACAGCCATACCAGAAACGATTGACAGTTCCCGTATCGGGAAGCAATTCCCCGCAATAGATTATTCGTTTAAAAGTGTCCTGAAAAGCACATTCTACCGTACGAACCGATGCTTCGCCATAACCGGGTACAAATGTCCAGACGGTATCGAGATTGTTGTCGAAATACCAGATCCGGCTGTGAACCATTTCTGATGCGGAGTTCCGGCTCTGCGATGCCAGTATGATGTGATTATTGATGGCGGTATCAATATATACGCCCTGATCATTGAAACCATCGTCAATTCGTTTTGCAAACAATGAATCGCCGTTGCCGCCATCGAGCTTATACACCAGAATATCCTGACCGAGCGTATCTATCGCCGATGCATATCCGCACAGCCACACGTTTCCGGCCGTGTCCGATGTTGAGCATAAACCCTGATCCCAGGCCGCCGTACCGTATGTTTTTTCCCAGAGAATATTTCCGCTTGTACTTACGCGCGCTGCAAACATCGAATAATCGGCACCCTGTATCACTGTGCCTGTCACAATTACAGAAGTATCGTCGTGCTGTGCCAGATTATTGGAAGTGGATAATTCGTATGAAGAAAAATATTTTTCCCAAATTATGGCACCAACGGAATCGACTTTAAAAAGCCAGGCCGACGATTGTCCACCCGTTGTAAGCCGGTTGCCGAGCAGTAAGTATGTGGAGTCGGGAAATGCGATAATGCCCTTTCCTTCGTTGAATGCGCCTGCCATGCCGTAGGAGCGGATATAGGCATTCTGTGCACCCGATAAAAGCACAAAAAACAGGATACTCAACAGACTAAAAAAGACTTTCATTGTCGGTAATTTTGTAGATCAGTTTTCCGCTGGCAACATATGATAAAGATGTTTTATCTCCGGTAAAAGTCAGCAATGTTGGAAAATCAAGTATCATGGAAACGGAGCGGGTGAGCTGGGTTTCGAAACCGATACCTGCATTGAACCCGCCATAGCCGCCATATTTCAGAGGTACAGCAATGCGAAGCGATTTAAATATTTCGTACGATGGCGCTACCGTTGTGAAAGGAAAAAAGCCCGGTGTATGATAATACAACACCGAAACGCGCGTTTCAAATTTGCCAAAGGACTGCTGGTATTCTCCTGAAACCAGCATTGGAAGCCATTTGCAAATATTTGTAGTGTCGCCGTTCAAACTTAATCCTTCCTCAATATCATCGAGTTCATTTTCAACAACGGCGCTGATGTCGGACAAATCAGTCAGTTCAATGCCTGTAAAATACATGAGCGTGTCGCGTTGCGATTGCACCGAATGACGATTCATCCACGCTTTTCCGATATTTGAAACAGAAACATTCCAGTTGTAATTCATTCCGGATCCTTTTGCACCCATCTCTGCGGTGATTCCATATCCTTTAAAAACCGCATAGCCAACGGCCCGTGCATAATCTCCCTTCAGGGTCAGCGACAGACTATCGGCTGCAGGAGCGGTGTAAAAAGTAGATTTGTGAAAATCAAGATCGCTGAGTGCTTGTTGTAAAACCGGACCAGCAGCGGCATATACAGTTATATCGTTGTCGAATTTCCACGCAGCTCCGCCGCATATTGTCGAAAACCTGTACTGATGCATGTTTCCGGGATCCATGTATACCTGTTGTCCAACCAATGTGTGATTGCCTGTGAAAACCAGCTGAAACAATCCGGGCGTAAATCCTATTCCCAGCAGCGATTGGTGACTTCCCGACACATACAACGACAGTTTCTTTTCACTGAAAGGAATAAAAACTTCAGCTTTGTTGTTGCTGAAAAATCCCAGATAATTGGTGGGTTTCAGATCGGCTCTGGCCGACCATTTTGTTGCTGAATCAATGTACTGTCCTGTATAAAAGTCGAGAAAAAAATCGGTATTCAGTGTGCGGCTTTCCAATGCATTCGCCGAGCTGATGCTGATTTCAGGTGCATGATCGGATTGTGCTGCTGAAAACAGAACAAAATTAAACAGGCAGCAACACAGGATCAGTCGCGTCATTCGAGATACAGATTAAATAGTCCGGTGACAACCACATCGAATTTGTAATGCGGATAAAATTTTACTTTCTGGCCTGCTGTGCCGCCTGTATTGAGGGTTGCGACAATAACCGCCTTTGTTCCATCGTACAGATGCGATGTCTGGGATTCATTTAAAACCAGTCTGAGTTGCAGTACTGAAGGTGCTGTCACTTTCCCGCTTGCATCCACATATCCCGACGGAATGGAAGCATCCGGAATCAGACTGTCGGTCACGTTTCCGACGTTGTCCAGCAACAGAATTTTAAAAGTAGCTGCCAGCGGAAATCCGTTTGAAACATCGATATACAGCTCTGAACCGGTCACAAAAGAACTGCTTCTGTTTAAATCATACTCAATAGTATCGTTTAGTGTTAGCCCCGAAATAGCAATGTTCATCGGGATCTCGGCATGCATGCGTGCATTGAGTCCCTGGCCGTAATACACAAAGTCGTTGCCGGTGGAAATATTGCCCAATGGATTCATGGTGCCGCTGACATCGAAGGTGATTTGTGACGGCAGATTTTCGAAAAACTGCTCAACATTCGAAGTCGTGAAATCCATGGTTATGGTAGAGGGCGTCACAGATCCGGAATAGGGTGGTGTTTCTTTTGCGCGGGTCATATTGATGGTTTTCCCGATCCATTCGCTGCTGAGCGCAACGTTTGAAAGCCCGCTCCCTGAGAGGTTGTTGATAACAAAACTGGCATCGGCTCCCAGATAATTTTCAAGTGTTAATGACATTTTAATGTTGTCCATATCAAGAAAATCTATTCCAAGATCGTCAAGAAAGGGAAAGCTCTCAGTTCCACTGGTTGCGACAAAATGTTGTCCGAAATAGCCGCGTGCATAATCAATCACAATGTCTTTAAATTCTACCAGAATATCAATGCTGTCATTGTAATTAATGACCACAGGCGAAGTCGCTTCAGGGTTTGCAAAAATCTTGATGGTCGATTTCAGCGAATTACAATGCATATATGATTGAGTCAGATCGAGATACATACCACTGACATCGAATTCCTGCAGAAGATATTCGTTGGTGACCGGATAGGAAGGAATGGTGCCTTTTACCACAACAGGACTGCCGTTGAGCGATGAATTATCGAGCGAATATTCAATATAGGCGTTGTCTCCAACGTAATTATATCCCCTGATTACCAGAGTGCCGCTTTTAATGCGCATTTGAGTGAGTAACGCACCGCCAAGGTCATAATACTTGCTTTCGGATTTCTGTAACACCAGTGCGCCCGGAGGAGCCTGCAGGCCAAACGGAATCACGTAGTGAACATAATACAGCGAGTCCGGCATGTTGACAAATGAATCGGTTGTGATGCTGAAGAGATTATAGTCGAAAACAAAGGTCAGGCTCGAGTCGGGATTGATCAGCAGGTTTGAATCGGCAATAATGTCATTCACGCCCAGCGATGTACTGAAAACCGGCGTACGCACGTCCACATCCCACGATGGATCTTCGGCGCAGGAGGTCAGCAACGCAGCTGCGATCATTAAAAGTGCACATAGGTGTTTTATCCGGAAGAGCATGATAACATTTTATACAAGACAAAGATACGTGATTTCTGTTGCAATGGGGCAGAGAAAATTTTTCGGATGTTATTTTATGTACTTATTGCCTTCTGTTTTGGGCAATATTCGTACTTTTGAGCCGATGCTGAAGAAACTGATTGCAAAAAAATATGTGCCACTGCTGCTGACCATCTGTATTGGTCTGGCTTTACTGTTGTTCTACCTCGGCGATGTCATTCCCCGGTTAAATACCGTGTACTTCAATTCCACCGGTGATGGAATCAAAAACTATTATACCGCGGAGTATCATGCAAAATA
>CAYSCE010000023.1:0-18273 GCA_964429475.1 uncultured Bacteroidaceae bacterium
GCTGCGTTGATAATAGTTGTAGCTTTCCCGTATAATCGTAAATCATAAGTGTTCCGTTTTTTTCTGAGTGTTCAGGTAATTCAATGCAAATTTGGTTGTTTGCAGGATTGGGATGAATGTTTATTTGCATCAGTTTTTCTTCATTCATACCGCCTCCGATTGAACATAAACATTGATTCAGGTAAGTGAGCGGTGCATTTGAAATGACCGGATGAAATTCAACCGGATGATTGGTTGTTCCATAACTTAATAATGTGCCTTGCATGGGAACGACAATGGTGTCGGCATCGCATAAGAGACTGTATGTGCATTCATCCGAGTTGAATGAAGAATCAAGTTTGATTAGTCCAAATTGATCCCAGCTGATTTCCTGGTAATTTTTATAAACAATCATAGGTCCGTTGCCGGTCATAAAATAACCCCCTTCATCGGTTTCAGCAATGTCGGAATTAATCATTTCTAATTTGATTTTTTTCTCTAGGTCACCGGCTGTATCAGTCACAAAAAGTATGTTGTTGAAGGCTCCTTCATTTTCCCATCGAACCGGAAAAAGAATTTTATTATTGTTACTCAGCCGTAGTCTTGGTTGCAATGAATATTCATTGACGTAAATGTCTCCGTCATAACTCTTCGACCAAAGAATATTTCCGGCAGTATCCGTTTTGAGAAGCGCTGGCCTGAAATCAAAAATTGCGCTTAAAATATAGCCGTCTGAAACGCAAACAACATCAAAAAACCTGTTTTCATACGTACCGGCAACGTATTGTTTTGTCCATAAAGTGTCACCATTTTCATCAAGTTTTATCAGCAGCGGTTTTTGAATAACATCTCTTGAATAGCCTGCAACAATAAAATGATTTTCCGGTGTTTGCTTTATTGAATAGGCATAGTTGATATTCGTACACTCTGAATATGTTTTTACCCAAACAGTGTTACCAGATTTATCTGTTTTTACTATAAACATCCATGAATTGGAATATGGCGTTATGGCATATCCACACACAACAAGTCCGCTGTCGGTTGTTTGAATTACGTTCAATCCGGTTGAACTGTATGAGGGCTCAAATCCTTTCGTCCACAGGGTGTCTCCGCTTAGTGTTGTTTTCATTAGCAAGACTCTGCCCGATGCCTGCCCTGCGATAACCAAACAGGAATCATACGAAGAAATGACACAATTGAACACTGTGCCGGCTCCTATGTCGTATTGTTTGCTCCACAAAAGATTGCCATCCTGATCAAAACGTATCAGTAAACCATTGTCGTTGTATTTCCCAACAGTATAAAATCCGCTGTCGGAGGCACTTATCATACAATACGATTGTACAGAAGAATTTGCCTGATAGTACAAGGCCGGGAAAAGATTTTGAGCATATAAACCGCTTGACGTAATAACGAAACACAATGTGTAAAATAAATTTTTCATGAATACTTTTTTCAAATATAAGAAAATATTTTCAAATGAACTGGCGGTCACTTTTATCCGGGGAAAACATTATATTGGAATACATCTGAGATATATATTGTCTTTTGTGTGATTTAAATTCAACAGATCATACATCTCACTTAAAAATATCTTCTCCCCGCAAGTATTTCCTCTTCCCATTGTCAAAGACAGCAAAACAAACAAACGTTATTTGTATGAAATCAACCAGATCTCTTTTATCCATTGTGCTGCCGGTGGTGGCTTTTCTGTTCTTTAATTGCAGCGGCAACGCGCAATCTCCTGCCAACGATGCGGCAAAAACGGCAGAGGTGAAAATCAAAACCGAATTCCATTGCAACGGTGGTAAAACCAAAATTGAAACCGAAGTAGCCAAAGTTGACGGCGTGTCGTCGGTTGTTGCTGATCTTGAAACGAAAATCGTTACCATTGTGTACGATCCGGCCAAGCAAAACAAGGAATCGCTGATAGCAGCCATTGAGGCAACGGGGCATATGACCGAATTCTCCAAAACTCCCGTAAAAAGCGAATGTGGCAATCACGGAAAAGACGGCAAAAACTGCGATTCGCCCAAAGAATAAATTTTTTAAACAAGGTTACACTACTTGGTATTCTACGCAGAGAAAAAGCGGCCTTAAGCCGCTTTTTAATTTTATTGAAATTCAAAGTACAAACAATTATTCTTTAACGAACTTGCCGGTAAGCATTTCATGATCGCTGGTGACAGCCGTAATAAAGTATATGCCGCTGGTCAGTACGCTTATGTCAATGGTTTCAGTGTTATTTGTATTCACAACCAATTTTCCGGTATAATCGCTGATGGTGACATTTTCAATGATTGCAGCATTCTTTGTGCGGAGGCTGATCTGATCAACAGCAGGATTTGGATATACCGAAATCTGTATTTTCGCGGCAGCCGATTCATCGTCAATTCCGGTAAGCGGGGAGTAGAAATAATAAGCTGTTTCAACATAAGCAAGCAGATTGGTGTTCTGGTCTGTAGTGTACCAGTCTTCTTCGGTCCTCAGATGGTTCATGTTAAACCATTTGTAGTCCTGACTGTATGTTCCCGATTCAAATGGAAAGGCAACATTGTTGCTGCTTTGCATTTCATCGTAGCGCCACACATATTTATCACGAACGCCGGACCATGAGCTTGCACCATTACCAATATGGTATCTGCGTTCCGATGCATTGCCGGCTGCAGAATAGTCGTAATCATATTTGTGGTTGTATTCAAAAGTTCCGTTGTTGTTATACACGCTGGAAATATTTACTATCTGATTTCCGCTGAAAGTGTATGTGTCAATCACATCGGTCTGCCAGGTCCCGCCCATGTAATACATGTAGGTAACGGTTTCCGGATTTCCGAGCGAATCATATGCATACAAATCTCTGCTCAGATCATCGAACACGTTGTTGCCCATATGAATCAGCTGTTTGTATTCCTGCAGCTTACCATCCGGGTAGTAGTAATAGAATCCTTTACCGCCTACGACCCAGGCTGAATCAAAATAATTGACATTTAATCTTTGTGTTCTCCGGCCCAGCGAATCAATCAGAAATTCTTCATAACAGGTCATAACCCAATGCGAGTTGATATACGAATAGGATTCGATTCTTTCGGTGATGCCTGCAGCGTTTTTAACAAACTCACTTTTCCACGAATATTCCGTGTCATATAAGTCGTTCCATTTTTCCCAGATTAATCTTCCGGCAAAATCATATTCAAAAGACAGAACATGCGATTCGGACTTTATGCTGTCGAGTTTGTTGTCGATCTGTGTAGCACCCCTTGATTCAGGACTGGCCGGAAAATGTCTGACCAATTCGTATTGTCCGGCCATGACAGGATAGGTGGTTTTTTGTGCCGTGCCGGAAAAACCCAGCATAAGCAATGCGGTAAGTGTAAAGACTATTTGTTTCATCGGCTTATTTTTTTACAAAAGTATGCAGAATCGAAGGCGATTTTACTGCATCAAACAGAAGCAAACAGTCTGTAGCATTGCGTCAAAACGCTGTCCTGAAGCGCAAATCATACGCATATAAGTCGTTTTATGCCGATTGTTTTGTGACCAGTATCGGCAGGCATTGTGCTGAACGGTGATGTTTTTATTTGAAATTCGTAACGGTTATTATTGAAATGCAGCGTTTTAAATCGCATCATGATGCGAATAGTGAAATATTACTACGGGCAGTTTTCTCTGATCAAACCGTCAGCAAATGGATAGCCAAGAGCCTTTGCCTTATGCAAATCCTGACAGCCTTCGGTTTTTTTACCCTGCAGCAGATACACCGATCCTCTTTTATAGTAAGCATCAGAGTATTCAGGCTCCATTGAAATGGCTCTATTCAGATCATCCAGGGCTTCCTTGTATTTTTTAATATCGACAAATGCACAACCGCGCATGAAATAGGTTTCGGCGTTATCAGGGTTTAATTCAATGGCTTTGTTAAAATCTGCAATGGCTTCCTGGTACTTGTTTTCGCGTATATATATCAGACCACGCATGTAGTACGATTTTGTGTTTAGCGGATCAATTTCCAGCGCGTTTGTAATATTTTCCATTGCAGCACTTGTGTTCTCGTATATCATGTAAATATAAAACCGGCCTATATATCCATCTGGCTTTTCAGGTTCCAGTCTGATAAATGTATTGTAATCGTCCAGTGCATGCGGGAAATCGTACATTTTGAAAAACGTCGCAGCTCTGCTCAGGTAGGCTAAAGATAAGGCCGGATCAAGCTCTATGGCTTTGTTAAAATCGGTCAAGGCTTCGGTTTTTTGTTCCAGATTGGTTTCAACTATGCCGCGTGCACAATAGGCTTTGCTTTCGTTGGGTTGGAGTTCTATATATTTGGTATAAGCTTCTTTGGCTTTATTGAACTGATTTTGGGATGTATAATAATGACCAAGACTCATCCAAGCTTCGAAAAAATCCGGGTCAATCTGCAGCGCTTTATTAAAATCGCTGTACGCTCCGTTGATGTCTCCGTTATTTGCACTGATCAAACCTCTGATGTTATATGCCCATGCAACATCCGGATACAGCGACATGGCCCGCTTTTGAATTTTCGATGCATTTTCGAAATCCATTCTTAAAAGATACAGGCGAGCCAGTCCTTCCAATGCTCCCATATGAGTGGAGTCGAGCGAAAGAGCTTTCATAAAGTCGGATTCAACATCAGCGCTGTTGTCAAGTTCATAGCGAATGCCCGCACGAATTGCGTAGGCGTCGGGGTCGGTGGTGCTCAGTTCAATGGACCTGTTTACGTCTATCAGCGCACTCTGGTAATTTTTCAGAAGGAATTTTGTTTTTGCCCTGAAACAATAAGCTCCAGCGGAGTCCGGATGCAATTGAATATAGGTGTCGAAATCGGAAAGTGCCCCGACAAGATTCCTCTGATCCAATCGGCAAATTCCTCTGCTATAATATGCGAGATTTTTTGTGTGATCCAATGACAGGACTTTCGAAAAATCAGATTCCCCTTTCTGCGCATTGTTCAAAAGCATGAAGCAGATCCCACGGTTGTAGTATGCATCAACAAATCCACTTTCTTTACCGATGGCCTGGGAATAATAATCTATGGCTCTGTTAAAGTCCTTTTTATCCATGGACTTGTTTCCAAGTATAAAACATTTATTTGCATTCTGTGCCGGACAGTACAATGCCATCACCAGCATACAAAATATCAACGTAAAATTCTTCATTTTAAACCTGATGTAAATTGCTTTTTAATCAAATGAATAAATGTGATGTATTAATGCGCTTCCAGCCATGTTCTTCCGTCCTTTACTTCTACTTCTACCGGCACTTTCAGCGGCAATGCGGCTTTCATGAGCTTTTCAATTTCGGGCTTTACAATTTCAAGTTCTTCTTTCGGCACATCAAACACCAATTCATCATGCACCTGCAAAATCATTTTTGTTTTCAGTCCGCTCGTTTTCAGCCACCGGTAAATGTCAATCATGGCCAGTTTGATCATGTCGGCCGATGAGCCCTGAATAGGCGCATTGATGGCATTGCGTTCGGCAAAACCACGCACAAAACTGTTGGTCGAATGTATGTCTTTCAGATACCGGCGCCGGTGTTTCAAGGTTTCCACATATCCGTTTGCACGCGCAAATAAAATGGTGTCGTCCATATATTTTTTGATGCCCGGAAACTGTTCAAAATAATTATCGATGATTTCGGCGGCGTCTTTCCGGTTGATCCCAAGCCGCTCTGCAAGCCCGAATGCAGAAATTCCGTAAATGATTCCGAAGTTCACCATTTTGGCGTGACGTCTTTGTTCGGGCTTTACATCACTCAATGCAACACCATATACTTTGGCAGCTGTTGCGGTGTGAATATCGATGCCTTTCCGGAAAGCATCTACCATGTGCTCGTCGCCTGCAATCGATGCAATGATGCGAAGTTCAATCTGACTGTAGTCGGCCGAAATCAGCACATGATTTTCATCGCGTGGCACAAATGCTTTTCGGATTTCCTGTCCGAGTTCTGTGCGTATAGGAATATTTTGCAGGTTCGGATTTGTAGAGCTGAGGCGGCCTGTAGAGGTCACAGCCTGATTGTAATTCGTGTGTACACGTCCTGTTTTTGGATGTATCAGTTCGGGTAATGCATCCACATAGGTATTCTGAAGCTTGGTCAGACCGCGATATTCCAGCACTTTTGCAACTATCGGATGTCGCGAAATATACTTTTGCAAAACTTCTTCCGATGTTGAGTATTGCCTGGTCTGTGTCTTTTTTGGTTTTTCTTCAATCTGTAACTTATCGAAAAGAATTTCACCTAATTGTTTCGGACTTGCAATGTTGAAGGGCTGTCCGGCCAGCTGATGTATATCAGATTCCAGTTGCAGAATTTCTTTACTCAGCATTTGCGAAAATTCTTTCAACGAATTCTGGTCAATGCGAACACCGCTTCGCTCCATGTCCTCGAGCACTTCAATCAGTGGCGTTTCAATTTCGTAAAACAGTTCTGTCATGCCATACGTGTCGAGCTCTGGTTCAAGAATCTGCCAGAGTTTTAGTGTAACATCAGCATCTTCGCAGGCATAGTCTTTTAATTTTTCAACAGCGACATTAAAAATCGAAATCTTTTGTTTTCCGCTTCCCAACAACTCTTCGAAAGTGACGGTTTTGTAATTCAGATAAGTCTCGCTCAAAAAATCGAGGTTGTGCCGGAGCTCCGGTTGCAACAGATAATGCGCCAGCATGGTGTCGGCAATTTTACCATTCACTTCAACACCATGTGTGCGTAATACGGCAATGTCGTATTTGATATTCTGTCCGACTTTTTTTATTCCATCATTTTCAAATACCGGCTTTAAAAGTTCCAGCGCGGTTTTGCAGAATTCTGCATCTTTGAGATAAACAAAAAACGCTTTTCCGGGTGCAGCGCAAAACGAGATTCCTGCAAGTGTTGCAACCAGCGTATCCAATGAATCTGTCTCGGTGTCGAAGCAGATCAGTTTTTCTTTTTTCAGCGCTGCAACAAGCTTTTCAAGATCCTGTACATTGTCGATAAGTGTGTATTCGTGTTCAGTACTGTTGATATTGCTGATGATGGAATCGAGACCTGCTCTTGCTTCCACAAAATCCTGATCAAACAAGGTCGATTGTCCGATGGCAACGGCCGGTGTTTTTTGAGCCAGCACGCCCATGGTATCCCACCAGCGTTTCGAAAATGTTTTGAATTCCATTTCTTCGAGAAACTTCTGCAAAGGCGCAAAGGGCGGCACTTTCCATTCGAGCCGAGATGGCATGAACTGAATGGGTACATCGGTAATAATGGTGGCCAGTTGTTTTGAAACCAGTGCTGATTCTTTGCCTGCCAGCACCTTTTGTTTCATGGTTGGATTCTTTATTTCATCGGCATGTGCCAGCAGATTTTCTACCGTGCCGAATTCACTCAGCAGCTTTTTGGCTCCTACTTCGCCAATACCAAAAATGCCCGGAATATTATCGGCCGAATCGCCCATGATGGCAAGGATGTCAATGACTTGTTCCGGTCGCTCAATGCTGAATCGGTCACAGACTTCGCGTACTCCCCAAATCTCAGGCGCAGCGCCCATCTTGGCGGGTTTATACATGAAAATATTTTCACTCACCAATTGACCGAAATCTTTATCGGGTGTCATCATGTAGGTCTGATATCCACGTGCTTCGGCTTCTTTGGCCAGTGTGCCAATCACATCATCGGCTTCGTATCCGTCCACTTCCAGAATGGGAATATCCATCAGTTGCAGCATTTCCTTGATATATGGAAGCGAGATGGATAAATCGTCGGGCATAGGCTCGCGGTTGGCTTTGTAAAAAGCAAACTCATCGTGCCGAGCGGTGGGAGCAATGGTATCGAAGGCTACGCCAAGCAGATGCGGTTTTTCTTTATTGATCAGGTCAAGTATGGTGTTTGCAAAACCGAGAATGGCACTGGTGTTGAGCCCTTTTGAATTGCGCACGGGATTTTTGATCATCGCGTAATACGCTCTGTAAGCCAATGCCATGGCGTCGAGCAAAAATAATACAGGTTTCTTTTCTTCCATCGAAAAAGATGTTTTTGTAAAAGTAGTAAATTTTTAATAGCCAGTTGTGATCCGCCGCGGCGGAGCCAGTTGTGAGTTTTATTTAATCACATAGCGCGGATTTGCAATTCTCACCTAGCGCGGATTTGCAATCCGTTTCACATAGCGCGGATTTGAAATTCCGTGCTATGTGTATCACTGTCACGGATAACATATCCGCGCCAGTGAGGGATAACATATCCGCGCCAGTGAGGGATAACATATCCGCGCCAGTGAGGGGGGAACTCCTTTAAATGTAATTTATGGATGAATAAATTTTCAAATCATCTCCTATTCACACATTTTCACATTAAAATATTTTCCATGCTCTATGGCTTCACAATTCGGTAACCTTTTCTTTTCCCATTATTATTTGTTCCGTAATGATCAGCTAATATCTCAATGTTTTCTTTGCAGCATAAATAAACAGAAAGAAATATGAAAAAAGTTTTGACAATCGCATCGGGTTTATTCATGTCAGTGTCTTTGCTGGCACAACATAGCATCGAAAACCCATTTTTTGATCAGGTAAATTATCGTGGCGCATTCGATGCCACTACTTTATGGACCGATGGCTGGACAAGCTGGGATGCCGAAAACACGGCGTATCCGGCAACAACGGTAACCAAATCGGGCGAAATAACTTCCAGCGAAACATGGACTGCCACCAATGTATATAAAATTGAAGGTTTTCTGTATGTGCGTTCAGGAGCCACTTTAACCATCGAGCCTGGCACCATCGTACGTGGCGATAAGTCAAGTAAAGGCACCTTAATTATTGAACGCGGCGCAAAAATCAACGCTGTTGGTACAGCTGCAAGCCCGATTGTGTTTACTTCAAACGAAGCTGCCGGATCGCGCGATTACGGCGATTGGGGAGGAATTATTATCTGTGGAAAAGCGACCATCAATGTGCCTGGAGGCGAAGCGCAGATTGAAGGTGGACCAACTTCGTATTATGGTGGTGCATCAACGCCCGATAATGCCGATAACAGTGGTATATTAAGTTTTGTCAGAATCGAATTTCCGGGAATTCCTTTTGTTACAGATAAAGAAATTAACGGACTCACGTTGGGCGGTGTCGGCAGTGGTACCACCATCGATCATATTCAGGTGTATCGCAGCGGTGACGACGCTTTCGAGTGGTTCGGCGGTACGGTGAATGCAAAATATCTGGTGTCTTCGTTTACATGGGACGATGATTTTGATACCGATTACGGATTTTCGGGAATGGTCCAGTTTGCCGTTGCTCTGCGCGATTCCTCAATTGCTGATCCTGGTTCAGGCTCCAACGGATTCGAAAGCGACAACGATGGATCGGGCTCTGGGAATACTCCCGTCACCAATCCGATTTTCTCCAATGTTTCCATGTTTGGCCCGAAAGTAACACCTTCAACAAGCATCAATACCAACTACAAACGCGCCATGCACCTGCGCCGCAATACGCAGATTGATATCTATAATACGTTCTTTGCAGGTTATAAGGATGGTCTTTTTGTTGATGGTTCAGCTGCACGTCAGAACCTGGCCGACGGCGAATTACTGCTGTATGGCATCACTCTCGCATACTGCTCTGGAAGCTACTTTCCGGATGATTCACTGAATGTGGTCCGCAATTATTTCAACGAAACTTCGCGCAACAACGACACCCTGCTTTCGCATTCGGATTTGCAGATTACTGACCCGTTCAATTATAGTGATCCCGATTTCCGCCCCATAGCTGGCAGTCCGGTTTTGAGCGGATCTGTTTTTACAGGAATCGAAAACAACCAGATCAATATTTTCGGCGATGTGGTTCTGTATCCCAATCCAGCAAGCGATGTTGTCAATGTGGAATATTTTCTCAACAACGCTGGTGGTGTAAGCATCGAAGTTCTGGATATTCAGGGACGTTCTTTAGGTATTGGATTCAACGAAAACCAAAACGCCGGACAACAACTGGTGCAAATCAATGTCAATGATTTGAGTGGTGGAATGTATTTTGTACGCATCACTTCAGACAACAACAGCCATGTAGTACGCTTTTTCCGATAGACAATATATTGCTGAAAAAACATTCGGGCTACAGAAGAAATTCTGAGCCCGTTTGTTTATTGTACTGGTGTTTTTTATGACTTTTTGCGCGGGCATGTTGATATACCCAGCAACGCATACAAGCCGCAAAAGCCGGTAAGCGCAGTTAGTAATGGCACAAGCGCAATGAGTCCGAGCCAGCTTTCATAATACCAGCCTGCGGCGCCAATGCCCAGTCCTATGATGATCCGGATAATGGTGTCTGTTTGTCCAATGTTCTTTTTCATAATTATATTTTTTCAAAGGTCAGTAACTCTGTTCCGCTATCACTGTCATCCTTCAGTTCAATTTTGTCGGAACTCTGCGAAACAATCACCCAGTCATCGCTGATTTCAACTAATTTATCAGGATTGCTGAATGTAATATACAATCGATCCATGGAGTCGTCATTTCCGGTACTCCACGTACCTTTTATTGTTCCGGACGAGCTGGTCGCATCCAGCGTGCCGTCGTCGTTAAAAACAAAGGTATATCCGGTATAATCCGATGTTTCTTCGTGATCTTTGTCGTAGAAATAAGTAATTTTCCAATCACCCGATTCAAGATTTTTCTGAACAACTTCGGGAGTGTCTTTGCTGCACGATGTAAACAGCATGACCGACAATATCCCGATAAGTATGAGGTTTGTTTTCATTGTAGTTTGTTTTTATCAAAGATACTTCATCAAACGTACTGCTTTTGTTGCAGGCTGACATATATCACATAAATGAACCGTAATTTCATTCAAATGTCTTCTCCGGCGTTATATGTTGATAACAATTCACTAACACAAAATCGCCTGAATGATAATCTGAATTTTACTGTGAGCTAATATTCAATGCCGATTTTTGTACATCAATTTTTGAGTATGAAAAATCTTTTATTGCTGATGGGATGCGCACTGCTTATGTTGAATACGATGGCTCAGACAAGTTTTCAGGTCCAGCCCGGCGTGAGCAATCGCACCATGGATGTGAAAGGCCGCGTGATTGATGCAACAACGAATGAACCAGTGGTAGGTGCGAACGTCGTTATTAAAGGTACCACCAAAGGCGCTCCAAGCGATTTTGACGGTTACTTCACATTGCCGTCTGTTCCCGAAGGCTCATTAACACTCACGGTTTCGTATGTGTCGTATAAAGGTTTTGAAACAACCATTCAGGTTGCTGCTGACGCAAATATTTTTCTGGAAATTGCTCTGGAACAAAATGTGGAATTGATTCAAACTGTAACGGTTATTGGGAAACAAATTACCGATACTGAAATTTCGATGATGAAAACCATCCGCGATCAGAACACAGTCACCAATGGTGTGCCGGCACAGATGATCAAAAAAACACAGGACCGCGATGCAGGCGAGGTAGTGAGCCGCATTCCGGGAATCACTATTCAGGATGGACGTTTTGTGGTTATACGCGGATTGAATGAACGCTACAACAGTGTATGGCTGAACGACCTTCCTGCTCCGGGCGCCGAAGCTGATGCTAAAGCGTTTTCATTCGATTTTGTACCGGCTTCGATGATCGATAATATTGTTGTGTATAAATCTTTTTCTCCCGAATTACCTGGTGACTTCGCCGGAGGACTGGTGCAGATTTCCACCATTTGCAATCCTGAAACAAATTTCATTCAGGCTTCGTATTCCAGCGCTGTGTCCGAAGGCTCTTCCTTTCAGCAACACAAATTATATCCAGTTGGTGGATCCGGTTTTTCGAACAGTATATCAGGTCTGACGCTGCCTGGCGCTTTCCCGGAACAGCTTTCCGCCATCCCTTCAACCGAGCTTGGAAAAGATGAAAAAACGTTCTGGGGTCAGTCACTCAACAAACTCTGGACTCCGCAAACCATTGTCGCTCCGGCCGATCAGCGCCTGTCGCTGGGTGGTGCATGGAAAAAAGATATTGGAAAAGTCCGCATTGCCAACTACTCACAGGTCAATTACAACGCTACTTTTCAGCAGGACAGCATTTTTCGTGCAGCCTACAACAGCTACGATGAAATAGCTCAGAAACCCGATACCAGCTATTGCTTCAATGATGTTCAATACAGCAATTCGGCTAAAATCGGCGCTATGTCAAACTGGTCGGTAAGCAAAGGAAAAAGCAGAATTGAATTCAGAAATATTTTTAATTATCAGGCTTCGAACAGAGTCACAGAACGTGAAGGTCATGATTTTTATGGCGGACTTGACTTACGTGGTTTAAACATGACCGTAAAAGTGCGACGTCTGTATTCGGGCCAGCTGAGCGGTGTACATACATTTGGCAAACACGAATCGAAGCTGAAATGGTACGCCGGTTATTCTGCAACATCGCAGCAAATGCCCGACAGCAAACGCCTTACCTGGGTGCGCAACGATCAGGAAGACAGTCCGGAATATGGTCAGTACGGATTGAATTTTTCCTTCACCGCCAATTCAAATTTATCGGGACGTATTTTTCATGACATGCATGAACAGATTTTTAATGCAGGCTCCGATGTGTCTTCATCTGTTTCTGTCGGCAGTATTAAAATGGAATACAAAACCGGAGTTTTCGCCGAAGCGCGCAACCGCTCATTCTCCGCACGGAATCTGGGTTATAAGATTGCCAAAACTTCACAGTTCGATTGGTCTCTTCCATACGAAAATGTCGAATCGGTCTTCAGCAACGAAAACATTAATACCACCGATGGCATTATGCTCGATGAACAAACAAATCCTTCTGATTCTTACACCTCGGATTCAAAATTACTGGCCGGATATTTTTCATTGTTGGTTCCTGCCGGCACTCGTATAAAGATTCATACGGGATTACGCGCCGAGTTCAGCCAGGTTCGCCTGAATTCATACAAAACCGATGCTACCAACCCGCCTGCTGCAGACGATGAAGTTCATTATGCTTCGGATGCTTTGTTGTGGCTGCCGGCTTTAAATCTGACATATATGCTGAGCGAAAATATACAGCTGCGACTGGCCTACGGACAAACAGTTAACCGCCCCGAATACCGCGAAATCGCTCCCATGGCTTTTTACGATTATGAACTGAAAGCTGTTATTTCGGGAAACGACAGTCTGACTTTTGCAAGCATTCATAACTTCGATGCCCGCTACGAATGGTACCCTTCGGCATTCTCCATGTTCAGTCTGGGCGCCTTTCACAAGCAGTTTATCAATGCCATCGAATATCAGATTATCCCCACTGGCAGCGGATTGCAATACACTTTTCAAAACACACCGAAAGCGCAGGTGAGCGGAATCGAAGCCGAAGTGCGGCTTTCAGCGCCTCAACAAAGCGAAAAGACTTTTCTCAGAAATCTCACGCTCGTTTTTAATGCGGCATTGATGAACAGTAATATTCAATTTGAAAACAACAGTCTTGAAGACAATCGTCCTTTACAGGGTCAGTCACCATATATTCTGAATACCGCTTTGTTTTATCAGAACGACTCGCTGAATTTCAATGCGGCCATCATGTATAATGTGGCCGGAAAACGCATCAGCTTTGTTGGCGACCCGTATACCGGAAATCCGCACGTGTACGAAATGCCCGTCAACCGTGTTGATGTCAGCTTCGGCAAAAGAATCGGAAAAAGCATTGAAATAAAAGCACAGATCCGGAACCTGCTCAAAAACAATGTTACCTTCTGTCAGGAAGTTGAAACAAGCGAAGGTACTGTTACTCAAACCACACTGCAATACCGGTCATCGCGAAGCTATATGATTGGTTTGGTCTGGAAATTTTAACAATCAGAGAGCTCCCCGGTTCAAATCATTACATAATTGTCGATTAATGGGTGTATTGTGTAGCCGAAAATTAATTTTCAACATTCAGAAATCCGATACAGATTATATCGTATTTTTGAAACATGGAAGAAAGCAAGGATAAAAAATATTCAAAACGTACCGTAAAACCTGTTGCAGCAAAGGCTTCAGCACTCGATCACGGCCGGGTTCCGCCTCAGGCAGTCGATCTCGAAGAAGTCATTCTTGGCGCTCTGATGCTGGAACAAAACGCACTCAATACCGTCATTGATATTATTCAACCCGAATCTTTTTATAAAGAAGCGCACCGGTATATTTTCGAAGCCATTCAATCGCTCTTTGCCCGCAGCTCTCCCATTGATATGCTGACCGTAATCGAAGAACTGAAGAAGCAGGGAAAACTCGAACTCGTTGGCGGAGCCTATTATATAACATACCTGACCAATCGTGTGGTTTCTAGCGCCAACATTGAATATCATGCACGTATTGTTGCTCAGAAATATATTCAGCGACGACTGATCGAAATTTCAACCGAAATCATCAACGACTCGTTTGAGGAAAGCACCGACGTATTCGATCTGCTCGATAGCGCCGAAGATAAACTATTCAAAATAAACGAGGAAAACCTGCGGCGTAAAACCAGTGGAATGTCGCAATTGCTGCGGTCTGCACGCGAGTTGGTTGAAACTGCTTCCAAGAGTGAAGGCTCTATATCGGGCATTCCAAGCGGATTTAAGTCGCTTGATGATGTTACAGCCGGCTGGCAGCCTTCCGATCTGGTGATTCTGGCAGCCCGTCCCGGTATGGGTAAAACCGCTTTTGTACTTTCGATGGCCCGCAATATGGCCATGACCTGCGACGTGCCGGTTGCTTTGTTTTCGCTTGAAATGAGCGCCCTCCAGCTGGTCATGCGTCTCATTGCATCCGAAGCCCGCATCAGCAGCGAACGCCTCCGTACCGGCAAACTTACCGCGCAGGAATGGAAAAGCCTCAATGACAATATGGACAATCTGTCCAAAGCCAAACTGTTTATCGATGATACACCGGCGCTTTCGGTATTTGAACTCCGCGCCAAAGCCCGCCGTCTGAAACAGCAACACAATATTCAGTGTATCATCATTGACTACCTGCAGCTCATGACTTCGAAGGTAGATAAAAATGCCAACCGCGAAGTTGAAATTGCAACCATTTCCCGTTCATTGAAAGCTTTGGCCAAGGAACTCAATATTCCGGTCATTTGTCTTTCGCAGCTTAGTCGTGAAGTGGAAAAACGCCCTGGCAGCAAACGCCCGCAGTTGTCCGACCTTCGTGAATCGGGCGCCATTGAACAGGATGCCGATATCGTTATGTTTATCTACCGTGCCGAATATTATTTCAAAGACGGCGAAAACGGCCAGGATGCTGAACAATACAAGAACAAAGCGGAATTGATTATTGAAAAACACCGTAATGGCCCATTGACGACGATTCATTTAAAATTTCTGGGTGCCTTTGCGCGTTTCTACGAAGAAGACGATGCCGATTTCTCCAGCGCTATCCGTATGTTGTCCGAACATGGCGAAAGCCGCTCCTCGTCTGTTACTATGCCGTCGCGCATGAACAGCGATCCGATGGACGATTTCAGCATCCGTAAAACCGACCTCTGATTGATGCATGATTGTTGAAAGGCCCGTGCTGCTATGAAAAAATCTGTTGTTTTTTTAATCGCTTTGTTGCTGATTCCGGCACTGTCAAGAGCTACCTATCTGATGATTCCGATGGACAATGCACAGAAAAATCATCTGAAAGCATATGGCATTACCTTCTGGATTCTGACCAATAATATCGAAGCGGAATGGTTGCTTAATTATCGTGGAGGCAGCTTCCTGTGCGGATTTTCAAAAACCATTCAGGATGAATGCAACATCCGTGGCGTTTCGGTCGAAGTGCTCTCAGACGCTCAGGTGGCCAGTATCCGCGATCAGATTGCCGATCCGGCGGTGAATATGGACATCATTAAACTTACCAAAGCGCCGAAAGTAGCTGTGTATGCGCCCAAAACAAATCAACCCTGGGACGACGCCGTAACACTTGTGTTGACGTATGCCGAAATTCCGTACGATCAGATTTATGATGAAGAAGTCTTACGCGGCGATTTACCCAAGTACGACTGGCTGCATCTGCATCATGAAGATTTTACCGGACAATACGGAAAGTTCTGGTCGGCTTATCAGAACACCGATTGGTATATTAATGATGTAGCCGAATCGGAAAAAACAGCCAAGGCAATGGGCTTTGATAAAGTGTCGCAAATGAAACTCTCAGTGGCAAAAAAAATACGCGATTTTGTGTCAGGTGGCGGATATCTGTTTGCTATGTGCAGTGCACCCGACAGCTATGATATTGCACTGGCCGCCGAAGGAGTGGATATATGCACGTCGCAGTTCGACGGCGATCCCATCGATCCGCAGGCGCAAAGCAAACTCGATTTTTCAAAAACATTTGCATTCGAAAATTTTAAAATTTCAACCAATCCCTACGAATACGAAATTTCAAACATCGATGTATCGATGACCAGAACTGCCATGCAGCCCAAAGATGATTATTTTGCCCTGTTCGAATTCTCGGCAAAATGGGACCCGGTGCCAACCATGCTGTGTCAGGATCATGAACGTATTATCAAAGGATTTATGGGGCAAACAACGGCGTTTCGCTCTTCAACACTGAAGTCATCGGTGCTGGTGATGGGCGAATACAAAGCCATTGGCGAAGCCCGTTATATTCACGGTGAGTATGGCAAAGGTACCTGGACTTTTCTGGGTGGTCACGACCCGGAGGATTACCAGCATTTTGTGTACGATCCGCCAACCGAACTCGACATGTTTCCCAATTCTCCGGGCTATCGCCTTATTCTGAATAATGTGTTGTTCCCTGCTGCGAAAAAGAAATTGCAGAAAACCTGATTGCTGTTTTATTCAGTTTGGTTGGAAGTGATGTGTATGCATTTTAATTGTTGAATAAATCTGTTTGTGGAATATTTATAGAACCCGCATTAATTCTGATAAAATCACCATGAAAAATTTTACTTTTTTGTTTTGCTGCCTGTTTGTTTTTTCACTCTGTTCTCATGCACAACTCAGTCAGGGTGGAACACCCAAAAGTTTTACCATGTCAGGATTACATTCGGTTGTTCCTGCTGTACATGTTGGAAAACCTGATCTGGACAAAGTTATGGCACAGGATAAAATAAACGATGCGATGAATAAAGCGTACCGTGTGGGTACAGTTCAAATTGTTTCTATCAATCCCGGAAACAGTGGCGTATGGGATTTTCTGCCCGACGGTTCCGCTATCTGGCGTGTGAAAGTCGCATCGGAAGAGGCTTTGGCGCAGTGCCTGTATTTTTCCGATTATCATCTTTTGCCGGGAATGGAGTTGTTTGTTTATTCGAATGACAGGTCTTTTATTCTAGGGGCGTTAACCGAAGTGAACAATCACGAATCGCGCCTGATGGCTACACAGCATATTCCAGGCAACGAATTTATTATTGAATTGTTTTTACCTGATCGGAATGCTGATTTTGGTTTTGAAATTAATGGTATCGGTTATTTTTATCGCGGCATTGTGAAGAACAAAGCCAAAAGCTCAGGTGCCTGCGAAGTGAATGTAGCCTGCTCTGAAGGCGATAACTGGACAAACGAGCGTCAAAGTGTGGTCAAAATTCAGGGACTGATGAATGGTGATATTTTCAGCTGTACCGGCAGCCTCATGAATAGTACTGCACAGGATTGCAAACCATATTTTCTGACGGCGGATCATTGTTCTGCCATTGGCAGTATTGAGGCTACATCAGCCGAATTGAATCAATGGGTATTTGAATTCAACTATCAGGCTGCTACATGCGATGGAACTACCGCAACTTCTCAATCGCTTACAGGTTGCACGTATAAAGCTTCGGATACGTTTGCAGCAACCATGACCGGGCCCGATTTTTTTCTTTGTCTACTCAACAACGATGTGCCGGCTTCATATAATCCGTATTTCAATGGATGGAGTTTTACTGCACCGGTAACAGGAAGCAGTGGTGTCAGTATTCATCATCCGTTGGAGGATATTAAAAAAGTCAGCACCTATTTGAATTTGTACGGAGTTACTACAGATAATATCGAAATTTCATGGAGTACAACGGCAAACGGCCATGGTGTGATGGAACCCGGATCGTCGGGTGCTCCGTTGTATGATGAGAATAAAAAAGTCATTGGAACCTTTTCAAATGGATTATCAAGTTGTGCCGATTCGCTGGAACTGGATTTTTTCGGAAAATTTTCGAGACAATGGACATATAATGCAGCCACCGATAAACAATTAAAACACTGGTTGGATTCTGCCGGAATTTCAACAGGTACACTTGATGGTCGTGGCATATGTACTACCGGCCTCGACAATGTTCAGTATATCCGCGCCAATATTCATGTGTATCCCAACCCTG
>CAYSCE010000024.1:0-17528 GCA_964429475.1 uncultured Bacteroidaceae bacterium
CATTTGTTGTAAAATTCAATAGTGCTGGAGTCCGTCAATGGGGCACTTATTACGGTGGAAGTTATAGTGAAAGTGGAGATGGAATTACTTGTGATGTAAACGGAAATGTATATGTAACTGGTTATACATCATCAACAACTGGCATTGCATCAAGCGGAGCACATCAGGAAATACTCGCGGGAAGCGGAGATGCATTTATTGTCAAATTTAACAGTAATGGAGTTCGTCAATGGGGTACTTATTACGGAGGAAGTTCGCAAGAAGTAGTAAGAGGAATTTCATGTGATGCAAGCGGAAATATATGTGTAACAGGTTATACATCATCAACAACTGGTATTGCATCAAGCGGAGCATATCAAGTTACATACGGGGGTGGCTACTATGATGCATTTGTTGCACGATTTTCAACTTGTGACATTTATCCTGCTAATGCCGGCTTAATATCAGGTCCGACAAGCGTCTGTCAGTATCAAAATTCAGTCATTTTTTCTGTCCCACTTATTGCTAACGCCACCTCCTATGTTTGGACACTACCATCTGGTGCTACAGGAACAAGCGATACAAATAGTATCAGTGTCGATTTTGGATTATTTTCCGGCAATATTACTGTGATGGGAACGAATACTTGCTTTGATGGTGTTCCTTCAAGTTTACCCATTACCGTTAGCATTCCTGACTTGCTTGACATTTGTTATGTGGAATTTGATACTTTGACTAATAAAAACAAAGTTTTTTGGTCATCTACAGAATCAAATTCAACGGATAGTGTGTTTGTATATCGGGAGCAGTCGTTAGGAGTTTGGAATAAAATTGGCAGCACGATTTATTCTAATGGAGGTTATATTGATTCGTATAGTAATCCCATGAATCAATCATACAATTACACAATTTCTGCTTTTGATACTTGTGGTTTTGAGGGTGAGTTGTCTTCTAATCACAAAACGATAACACTCATTAAAAGTTATGATCAGCTGAGCAACACTTATGGTTTTTCCTGGAGCGCATATGAAGGATTATCAGTGTCTGAATATAATGTTTATGGTGTAGAAGCAAATGGCACTGCTACAATTATTGGAACTGTTCCTGGAAACAACTACATGTATAATTACACAAATCCGTCTCCATCGTATTTGAATTATTTTGTTGGTTTTGATGCTCCCGCATGTGGAGCTAAAACAAATCACACTGTGAGATCAAATTATGTAAGTGCTGTAACAACAAGTATTGAGAGTTATTATTCTATACTGAGTGAAGTTTATCCTAACCCGGTAAATGAAGAATTAACGATTGAGGTGAAAGACAATACTGAGCCGATTACTTTTAAAATATTAAATGCCATCGGACAGGAAATATTTAATGGTGAAATCGTTGATAAAACAATTGTTCAAACAAGTGATTTTGCATCAGGTGTTTATTTTATAAGATTTGAAAACGGAAAAACTGTAGAGTTTAAAAAAATAGTCAAACACTAACCGCCACCCACTCAGCAATCTGCACCGCGTTGGTGGCGGCGCCTTTGCGGAGGTTGTCGGCGACAACCCACAGGTTGAGCCCGTTGGCAATGCTGTCGTCGCGGCGGATGCGGCCTACAAAGGTGTCGTTCTTTCCTTTGGCATAGAGCGGCATCGGATAAATGTTTTCTGCCGGATTGTCCTGAACCGTCACACCGGGTGTTTCGCTCAGCAGCTTGTAAATATCGGCGATTTCGTAGGGTCTTTCAAATTCAACATTCACCGATTCGCTGTGGCCGCCGGTTACAGGCACACGCACCACGGTGGCCGATACCTGAATCTGCGGGGCACGCAGAATTTTGCGCGTTTCGTTCACTAATTTTTCTTCTTCGGTGGTATAGCCATTGGGCAGAAACGATCCGCCGTGCGGCAGACAATTCATGTCGATCGGATGCGGATACACCATGTTGCCTTGCTTTCCGGCGCGTTCGTTCATGAGTTGTTCAACGGCATACATACCTGTTCCGCTCACACTCTGATACGTCGAAACCACAATGCGTTTGATGCCGAAAGCCGCATGCAGACGGCTCAGAGCAAGCACCAGCTGAATGGTGGAGCAATTTGGATTGGCAATGATTTTTGTTTCACGTGTAATGGTGTCGGCATTGATTTCGGGCACCACCAGCGGAATTTCGTTGTACATGCGCCACTGCGAACTGTTATCGATGACAAAGCAACCATTCTCCGCAAAGCGTGGCGCCCATTCTTTCGACACGCCCGAGCCCGCCGAAAAGATGGCGATATCGGGTTTCATGTCGCAGGCTTCGGCGGGAGTGACCACGAAATATTTTTTTCCGCGGATCTCCATTTCCTTTCCTTTCGAACGTTCCGAAGCAGCGCAGATAAATTCATCCACATGCAGCGGGCTTTCGTTCAGCACCTGAATCAGCTCGCTTCCTACCAGACCGGTAACACCGACAATACAGAGTTTCATTTTTTCAATCATTTTTTTCAATAACGCAAAAACTTTTGCAAAAGTACGAAGAAGTAGTCAGTGGTGAGTAAGAAATGGCCAGTAAAATTCCACCCATAACTTATAACTCATAACTTATAATTCATAACTCATAACTGACTACTGACCACTGATCCGCCGCGGCGGACTGGCCACTGACCACTACAAAACGATTTCCCATTTTTCAATCCCGCCTTCAGTCACATCAAACAGCGGGTGCGGTTTCATTTGCTTTTCGTGTTGCAGCAGTTTGTATTTGGCCGGATCGCGCAATTTGAGCTTATTGAGCAGGTGCTTTGTTTCGTATTGCAGCTGCCCGTTGGTGACGCTGATTTTTTTCGGTTTATCAACCGGGTTGAATTTTGTTTTATCGAAATGATAACCCCGTTTCAGCGCTTCGTCGTACACCACCGACAAATAATAGTCGATGCTGTTGACCGGATCCGGAGCGGATTTGAAGCGGTCGAGCTGTGGATGGTTGGTGTAGCCTTTGGTAAGTCCCAGCAGCACATGACGGGCCAGCAGCGTTTCGCGCCACACAGCCACCAGTCCTTTGACGTCGAGATATCCGGGATGTACCGACCAGATGCGCATACTGATTGAATGATGAACAAATATACGAAAACGTCACCGGATGTGACAGGTGTAGGTTCAATCTGCAGATAACCGAAGGTCGTTTGTCACCCTTTCAGTGTCAGGATGCGTTGTATTTCAGCGATGCCGCGCTGGCACAGAGTTTAAAAATTGTCAGATAATTGTTTTCTTTTAAAATCGATTTATAGCCTTTGCGTGCAAAGAGGCCGGTGTTTTTATCCATTAATTCAAGCCATCCCTCTATGGTAGCTCTGTGCTTAATGATGGCAGGCAATAATTTTGTTTTTTTCTTTTCCATGATGCATGTTTTTCGTTCCGGTAATCTGAAAAGGATTGTTTAATTCAGAAAGCACTCAATCGATAAACAGTGGAAATTAGGTAACAAAAAAGCGTATTTACAATATCAAATATAATAATTAAAAATCCGACCTTTCACAAATAAATGTTATATTTTTAAAAAGGCTGCCTTTGTTTTCTTCAAATTGACTGTTTCGAAGAATGGACGAAATGATTTATCAGAGCAGATTAATCCGGTATATTTGACTTTTTGACATGTTCTGATATATAAAAACAATTACCTTTGCAGCGCGAAAAAACAGCAAAAACATGAGTGACAACAAATTGTTCAGCGAATTTCCGCCGATTACCAAAGAGGCGTGGGAACAGCTGATTAACGAAGATCTCAAGGGTGCTGATTACGAGAAAAAGCTGGTGTGGAAACCTCTCGACGGTTTTTCCGTGCAGCCGTATTATATGGCTGAAGACGTAAAAAGCGCCATGCCCGCCAATCATCCCGGTCAGGCTCCCTTTATCCGCGGCTATCATGCCCGCGGCAATACCTGGAAAATTATTCAGCAGATTGACACCACCAACACGGCCGAAGCCAACAGCTTTGCCTGCAACGCGCTCAATCGTGGCGCCGATGGTGTTTCATTCAGACTCGACTTCAGCGACAAGAAGGAAGATCTTGCTTCGTTGCTCAAAGGCATCGATCTGACAAAATCTGCCGTGCATTTTCATTCACATCACAGCTACAGCATTCTGGCCGAACTCCTGAAAGCCGAAGCTGCTTCGAAAGGCGTTCAAAACAGTGACCTCAGCGGCAGTTTCAACTTCGATTCGTTCGGTTATTATCTGCTCAAAGGCTTGTTTTACAACAGCCACGAGGATAATATGAATGAACTGAAGTGCCTGATTGAGAATGTAGGAAAATGTCTTCCGGGCTACAAGGTGTTGAATGTAAACGGTCAGCATTTTGCCAATGCCGGCGCTTCAGCTGTGCAGGAACTCGGATTCGCCGTCGCTTCGGCACACGAGTATCTGCAGGAAATGCTGAACAAAGGACTGAAAGCCGAAGATGTGCTGCCGAAAATGAAAATTACCCTTTCGGTAGGTCCGTCGTATTTTCTCGAAATCGCCAAATTCCGCGCTGCACGCTGGCTGTGGGCATCGGTTGCTTCGCAGTACACCAGCAACCCGGAATTGCAGAAAATAACCATTCACGGAATTTCATCGCTGTACAACAAAACGCTGTATGATTTGTACAACAACATGCTGCGCAACACCACCGAGGCCATGAGTGCCGCGTTGGGCGGAGCCGATGAAATCACCATCCTGCCGCACGATTTTATCCTCGGCAAGGAAAGCGAATTCGGCGATCGTATTGCACGCAACGTGCAGCTGTTGCTGAAAGAAGAATCGCATTTTGCCGATGTGGCCGACCCTGCTGCCGGTTCATATTATATCGAATCGCTGACGCAGAGCGTGGCTGAATATGCATGGAAGCAATTCCAGCTGATTGAGGAAAACGGTGGATTCCGCAAAGCGATGGAAAGCGGACTCATCAAATCCGAAATCGAAAAGACCGCAGCTAAACGCGAAAAGGACATTGCATCACGCAAAATGGTGTATGTGGGTGTCAACAATTATCCGAATACCAAAGAAGAATTCGCTCAGGCAGCTGGTTTCATGAATGCTGCGAAAGGCGAAGGCCATGCGCTGAATATGAAACGTGGCGCCTGGAGCTTCGAACAGATTCGTCTGCGCACCGATAAACATGTGGCCGCAGGAAACAAACGTCCGCGTGTAACCATGCTGCAGTTTGGCAATATCGCCATGCGCAATGCCCGTGCGATTTTCGCCACCAACTTCTTCGGCATGGCCGGCTATGAAATTACTACGGTTCTGAATGATGATTCAGTGATGGACGGCGTGAAAAAAGCGCTGGACGAAAAACCGCAAATCATTGTTCTTTGCAGCAGCGATGACGAATATCCGACACTGGGTGTTGAATATCTGAATGCGCTCCGCAACGCCAACATTCCTGTAGTGATGGCTGGCAGCCCGGGCGACAACGAAGCAATGTACCGCGAAGCCGGCGTTCACAGCTTTGTGCATATGCGCACAGCTGCGCTCGAAGCGCTTGAGAATTATCAGACGGTTTTATCGGTTCAATAAAAAAGGAGTGAAAATGAGACCGGATTTTAAAAATATAAAACTCGCAGATTTTAAAGGCAATACTCCGTATCCCGCATGGGAAAAGGAAAATGGAATTGCCCCGGATATGGATACGCCGGAAAAAATCAAAATAAAACCTTCCTTCGGCGAAGATGACCTGGCCAATATGGAGCATTTGTCCTATGGTGCCGGCCTATCGCCGTTTCTTCGCGGACCGTACAGCACCATGTATGTGATGCGTCCCTGGACCGTGCGTCAGTACGCCGGTTTCAGTACCGCCGAAGAATCAAACGCTTTTTATCGCCGCAACATGGCGGCCGGACAGAAAGGTCTTTCCGTGGCATTCGACCTGGCAACACACCGTGGTTACGACAGCGACAACGAGCGCGTACTGGGTGATGTCGGAAAAGCAGGTGTGGCCATCGATTCGGTGGAGGATATGAAAATTCTGTTCGACCAGATTCCGCTCGGCGAAGTGTCGGTGTCGATGACCATGAACGGTGCAGTACTGCCCGTGATGGCCTTTTACATTGTCACTGCCGAAGAACAGGGCGTGAAACCCGAGCAGCTGGCCGGAACCATTCAGAACGACATTCTGAAGGAATTCATGGTGCGTAACACCTACATCTATCCGCCGGTGCCGTCGATGAAAATCATTGCCGATATCTTCGAATATACGTCGAAGTTTATGCCCAAGTTCAACAGCATTTCCATCAGCGGTTATCACATGCAGGAAGCAGGTGCTACGGCCGATATCGAAATGGCCTACACGCTGGCCGACGGACTTGAATATCTGAGAACAGGCATCAAAGCCGGGATTCCGGTAGATAAATTTGCACCGCGTCTGTCGTTTTTCTGGGCGGTAGGTATGAACCATTTTATGGAAATCGCCAAGATGCGCGCTGCACGTATGTTGTGGGCCAAGATTGTCAGCAAGTTTGAACCGAAAAGCGCCAAATCACTGGCATTGCGTACTCACTCGCAGACATCGGGATGGTCGCTCACCGAGCAGGATCCGTTCAACAATGTGGCCCGTACGGCTGTTGAAGCCATGGCTGCTGCACTCGGACACACACAGAGTTTGCACACCAACGCGCTTGACGAAGCCATTGCATTACCAACCGATTTCTCGGCACGTATTGCACGCAACACACAGATCTTCATTCAGGAAGAAACCGATATCTGCCGCGCCATTGATCCGTGGGCCGGTTCCTATTATGTGGAATATCTGACCAAACAACTCGCGGAAAGCGCATGGAAACTCATTGAAGAAGTGGAAGAACTCGGCGGTATGGCCAAAGCCATCGAAACCGGTATTCCGAAAATGAGAATCGAAGAAGCTGCAGCCCGCAAGCAGGCCCGCATCGACAGCAAGCGCGACACCATCATTGGTCTGAATAAATATCGTCTTGAAAAAGAAGATCCGATTGAAACCCTCGAAGTGGACAACACCGCTGTAAGGGAATCGCAGATTGCAAGACTGAAAGAAATCAGGTCGAAACGCGACAACGCCGTTGTTGCTGCCGCACTCGAAGCCATAACAAAAGCATGTGAAACCGGACAGGGAAATCTGCTGGAACTGGCTGTTGATGCCGCCCGCAAGCGTGCAACGCTGGGTGAAATCAGCGACGCCATGGAGAAAGTTTTCGGCCGTTATTCCGCTGTCATAAGAAGTATATCAGGCGTGTATTCATCCGAAAGTCAATCAAACGAAAGCTTTAAGAAAGCTACAGACATGGCCGCTGAATTTGCAGCACTCGAAGGCCGCCGCCCGCGTATCCTCATTGCAAAAATGGGACAGGACGGACATGATCGTGGTGCCAAGGTTGTAGCCACCGGCTATGCCGATATCGGATTCGATGTTGACCTTGGTCCGTTGTTCCAGACTCCGGCCGAAGCCGCTCGCATGGCGGTGGAGAACGATGTTCATATTCTCGGTGTGTCGAGTCTTGCCGCCGGCCATAAAACGCTGGTACCGCAGGTGATCGAAGAACTGAAGAAGCTTGGACGCGAGGACATCATGGTCATTGTGGGTGGCGTTATTCCGCCGCAGGATTATGACTTCCTGTTCAAAGCCGGCGCTCTGGCCGTGTTTGGCCCCGGCACCGTCATCTCCGATGCAGCCATCAAGATGCTCGAAATTCTGATTGCTGCAAGAAAATAACACATTTCAATTTTTCGGAAAAGCACCATTGTCGGAAAGATGATGGTGCTTTTTTGCATGCGGCCATGCGGCATAAAGCACAACGCACAGTGCACAACGCATAGAGCGCTACGCATGCGGCATGCGGCATGAGGTAGCTTCGCACTCTCCGCTGCGGCGGGCACAACGCACCGGCAGTTGGGTGTAGTCTTTTTAAACGGAGTTGTGGGGTTGAGTCTCCAGACTCAACCCGCAGGAATTACTTTTTGAGACTACACCCAACTGCAGAGTGGTCAGCGCATGCGCGAGTGGAACGTTAAAAGTCATCAGGTAGAAAGGCGGCGTGCAAGCTTAGGGCATGCGGCATAGGGCTCAATGCACAACGCACAATGCATAAAGCATGCGGGCCCGCCTTCGTCGGGATAAACTCCGGGCATGCGGTAGCTCCGCTCTCGCTCTGATTCTCGCTCTGGCAGTTGGGTGTAGTCTTTTTAAACGGAGTTGTGGGGTTGAGTCTCCAGACTCAACCCGCAGGAATTACTTTTTGAGACTACACCCAACTGAAGAGTGGTCTGCTCTGCGGCATGGGGTCCCGCTCCGCCGCGGCGGACTCACTCTGTATTCGGCATGCGGCCTGCGGCGTGCCGCTCAATTCACAATGCTGTTTTCTGTGTGTCTACTCCGCATGATTTTTCATTTCAAAGGTGCTTCACGTAAAACGTGACAGGTCGCGTGTTCCTTTGTCCCCGCAGCCCTAAAGGGCATACGGGCTATTATTATTGGACTACGCCTGTAGTCCCTTCCAAAGGAACCAACTATCGTGATTTTTTGGGTAAACGTTTGTAGCCACGTCAAATAACTGGCCACTGACTACTCGTCACTGACCACTATTTTCGTATTTTTGCAAAAAACAACCCCATGATCAACATCGAAAACGCCTATCTGTCGAAACTCATCATACACCGTGTTGGAAACAAAGTGCTGGAGGACGGACTGACCTTATCCGATGAGCTTGTGTCGCTCAGCGAAGCTTATCTGAGTTCGCTCGGTGGACCGCTGCTGGTGCCGTTTGGCAAAGAGGATCTGTTGTATAATTTTTATCACGACACCGATGTTAATCTGAACGTGATGTATACCCGCTGCAAGAAAATTTTCACAGCGCCCGATGAGGAATTTATCGACGCCAGTGTGGCAGCGGCTAAGGAACTGTACGAGCTGATGCAGAACCCAAAACTGCACGGAGGCGAATTCTGGGTGGCCTATTTCAAAGGCATTGTGGTGGATGACGAAGAAACCGATGCAGTGGCTTTTTATCTGATGGACGAGCGCAAGAATTTTGTGAAACTCTATAACAAGGAAACCAATTATGCCATAGAAATGCAGTCGGGGACCGATCCTTCGGGATTCCTGTCAGGATGTCTGATCTGCAACATGGCCTATGATGAGGGTTTTATTGTTTCGGCCACGGGAAAAAGCAAAAGTCTTGACCTGCGCATGTGGATGGATGTGTTTATGGTGCTGAAGCAGAACATCGACAGCTTTTACCGTACGCAGCTGGCCATGCGCATGTGCAAGGATTTTGTGATGGAGAAAATGCCCGAGGAGTTTGAGACTACCCGTCCCGACCAGGCTGAATTACTCATAAAAAGCATGGATTTCTTTAAAGCCAACGACGAATTTGCTTTGAAAGATTTTCAGGAAGATGTGTTAAAACAACCCGAACTCAAGGACAGCTTTACCCATTTCGCCAGGCAATTCTCGCGCGAGCAGGACCTGAATATGGGCGAGAACTTCCTGGTAAATGAAAGGGCTGTTAAAAAGATGGCCAGACACTTCAAAAGCGTGATAAAGCTGGACGGGAACTTCCACATCTATGTTCATGGCAGGCGGGAGTGGATTGAGCGCGGGTTTGATGAGGAAAAGAAACTCAATTTCTATAAAACCTATTTCGAAAAAGAAGACTAATTCGTCGATGATCTTGTTAATTTCGTTGTATTATTTCATTAACCTATTGACTTTTTGAATTTAAGGCTATAATTTTAGTGGTTCAAGTGGAAAGTTAAATTCCAAAATAATTTACCATTAAAACTAATAGCTATGTTTGACGTAATTACACGCGAATCGGTTACCGACGTAAGGCAGCAACACACACTGCTGATGAACAGGTATATGCCGGAGATGCTGAAATCCATCTCCGCGATGATTATGATATTATCGCGCAACCGGCAAATAGTATATGTAAACAAAAGCATGAGCAGATTTCTGGGCGTACAGGATCCTGAAGAACTGCTTGGCGCTCGTCCCGGCGAGGCCATGCGCTGCGAATATTCCGATGTCAGCCGCAGTGGATGCGGGGCCTCGGCATTCTGCAAATATTGCGGTTTCAATCAAGCTTTATTTGATGCTGAAACAGGCAAGCCAGCCACAAAATACGATTGCCATCTGCTTGACAAATCCGGCAATACCTATAATCTGGGTGTTACCATCACGCCATTCGATCACATGGCCAACCGCTATATGTTCTGTGTGATTGAAAATAATGCTGATACCCGATACCGTGATCTGCTGGAAAACTTTTTTCTGACAGGTCTGAAAAACAATGTGGCCTCCATGCGATCGCTGGTGAAGTCTGCTGGTCATATGTCCGATTCGGAATATCAGATGCTGATGAAAGCCCAGCTTATGCAGATTGAAGAAGCGGTGAGTCAATATGACATTCTGCAGAAAATTGAAAGAGGCGAACATCTGCCAGGTACCATGGAGTGGTTTTCGGTGAAACAGTTTGTCGATGAAGTACTGGTTTCTCTCCGGTTGAATCAGGATTTACGTTTCCGCTATGTAAAAAAAGCCATTCCCGACATGATGATTTACAGCAATAAAACCCTGCTCGGATTCGTATTGTCTGGATTGCTCAAAAACGCCATGGAGGCCGAACACGACCGGAGCGAAATTCTGGTTTCCGTCATCGACTCAACTGCAACCATCTCCTTTAAAATCAAAAATTCAACGGTCATGGACGACCGGCAGCAAAAACTCATTTTTACGCGTTTTGCGGGCGCCGGAAATGGTAAAACCGGTTTGGGTACGTATTGTGCAAAAAAACTCACCACGGGCTATCTGAATGGCAAAATCAGCTTTGTCAGCAATCAGGAAAAAGGCACCGTATTTACCATCCGCCTTCCCAAAATGATCAGAGAAAATAATTCAGCGTCAGTTTGAAGGAAATGTTTTCTTTCGGTGTATCCTGGGCATAGGATCCATAGCGGTACAGACAACCGATTCCAAGCGAATAGAATCCGGTGCCCAGGATATTATTGATCATCAGTCCCGATTCAAAATAACCTTTTTCAAGGGTTTTGAATTCCGGAACTGATAATTGCGACGGATCTTTATACTCGCCGAAGGCAATGTTGGTCACGAGTTCGGGACTTGGAGAAAATTTGCGGTTGCCGAATAAAAGTTTTTCAAACGAATGGCGCAGAAATAAAAACACACATTGGGTGCTGTAAAATTCGTTCATGCGCATGGTCTCGAACGATTCAGGCGCCGATACCGAAAACGGGCGATATGAAGAGGGGGCATTCAGTGCCAGCGATAAAGGTACTCCCGGACTAACAAAATATCCCTGCAGATTCCACGAAAAACGTCCGGCATAGCGCGATTTGAGCACCTGCGAAATGCGCACCGATGCTGCCGTGCGTCGGATATCGCCTCCAAACAGATCCGGAAAACTCTGACTGAAATCGGCTATAATAACCGGGCTGGATGTGCTGCTGCCAATGGGCAACGCATAGTCTTCGGACTGAATAAATTTGTTGCCGCGCGAATACACAAGCTGAAATTTCATGTCGCTCAGCACAAAGGAATGAATGCCTGCAAACCCATATGGATGTTCGCTTCCGAATAAAACATTTTCAGGCGCCAGGATGGCGGTGCGCGACAGGCGCGAAGAGAATTCCCATACACGTCCGATGCGCGAATGGAAGTCAAGATGAATGCGGTCGTAATAATCGACGCGATTGATCATAAAGTTGCGGAGGCCAACCAGAGAGAGAATTCCGGCAGCATCGAGTTCGGAGCGCATCGATCCGCATTCGCGCAGATACTGTCTGAAGCCGGCGGAAATGCGCATGTCGATGGATTTTTTCAGCGACACATCCAGACGGCCGGCAAACTTGTGTTCATCGTCGCGCAGGCCATAACCGTAATATCCGTACAGGTTCCAGGTTTTCGAAACGCGGTAGCTGGTTTTCAGTCCCAGCCCCGGGCGGCCGCCTTCAGCGGCATTGTTGCGGTACAGCATATTGATGTCGATGGCCAGCGGTCCTGCCGGAATAAAGCCGCTGATGAGGGTCCGCGTCACATCGAGCAGGCGGTCGAAATGTGCTTTGCGTCCGATACTGTCGATAAAATGATAGGTGTTGACTTCCTGCACGGAAAGCTTCTGCGGCCGGTGCTGTGCCCAGAAAAGACTGTCCTTGTTTTTGGCATCGGGCTCTATGACCACTGCGGCAGCCGAAAAATCACTGTTCTTCAGCGGAGGATTGATTTGTATTTCCGACAATTCAGTCACGCCATGTCCGTACACCGGATATTTTTCAATTTCGAGTCCGGCAAACAAAATATCGGTATGCAGCTGCGACGGAAACCAGTGAACGGAATCGGGACGCGCATAATTTTGTTTGATACGCACCGACATACCTGTTTGTACAGCTGCTGCGGGTTCAGCAGTAACGCATTGCAGCGCCCAGCCAGCGGTATGAATATACAACAGGCCTTTCAGTGCATCGAAATGGGTGCCGCGACGTGGTCGGTATGAAATGACAAAGACAGTATCGGCGCCGTCGTAAATGGTGTCTTCGAGCAGAAAGAAATATTTGTCGGTACTGCCGGGACTAATAGGATTGACGTAGTTTTTATCGGAAATGGTAATCTGAGATTTATAAAAAGCAAACGACTGAATCTGGCTCATGAGCAGTGTCAGCATCGGATCGCCGAACCCTGACACGCGCGAGGCGGTCAGAATTTCGTTGTCGAGCGAAGGCTTTTTGAATTTCCGCTCCGCCAGGTTTTCCATCAGAAAAACATGTTGCTGATTGAAAAACTGTTTAAGTTCCAGTCGGGCTGAATCGAGCTCCTGGTCAGGGATTTGCAGCAGCGTGTCGATATCGGCAGTCACCAGAAATTTGCTGTACGATTTGTATGAAAACGAATTCAGTTCGAACGGATCATTGGCTTTGCGGTGGGCAATGGTGCTGTCGATCATACGGTGGGCCGGATTCTCACCGGGCAGAATCACGACTTCGCTGAGCTGAATGGCGGTTTTTTTCATTTGAAAATTCACCACAGGCTGACCATTCACCTCAATGGTGTCGGGCAGAAAACCGACATAACTGGCCCGGATAAATTGAATCGGTTCCAGAGAAATCAGTTTGTAAAAACCGTCGATATCGCTGATGGAACCTTGTGTTGAATGATTAATGACCAGATTTACAAAAGGAAGGGCGTCGCCGGTTTCGGCATCGGTAATGCGGCCCCGGAGTTCGTATTTCTGCGCCAGCAACGAAGCGGCAGAAGCAACAATGAAAAATATAAAAAGCTGTAGTTTTTTCATCATGTCAGACTGCAAAAATAAGTCATTTTCTTTATGAGGTGCTGAAATCAATTTATGTTTACATTGACTCGTGCAAAGTTTTCTCTATTAGAACACGGATCCGCCTCAGCGGACACTGATTATACGGATTTACACGGACCCGCCCTGTCTGCAACAGGCAGGCTGCAGCGGGCAGGTAAAATAGATTACGTAATTGTAACGTAAAGCAAAAGCTGCAATTCTTTACAACAGGATGAATTTGCAAGCGAGCTTGCGAAATTCAGGCTGCTGTAAAGAATCAACACAACGGAGTTGCGTTGCCGATAGCGGCTTTTGCTATCACTGCACAAAAATCCGTGTTAATCCGTTCAACCTGTGTTAATCCGCGTTCAAAAATGGAGTGGCACCTCAAAATGCTTTAGCAAAAATAATCAGATTTGCTTTGAGGGGAAATTATTGTGTATATTAGTGGCTGCAAAAACCGGTATTATGAAAAAAGTTCAGCTGTTTCTGTTGTTGACAGGTCTCGTTTCTGTTGTATATGCTGTGCAGCCCGACAGTACATTGTTCAACCAGCCCATGAAACGTTTTTGCTTTAAGGAAGGCGATCATTTTTTATCATTCGGAACCGGGGTGTATGGACTAAACAATGCCATCCCGCGTAAACATTCGGTATTGCAGGATTTTAAAAGCACCGGATTGCCTCCGGTTTTTGTGCGTTACGAAACGGCCATCAGCGATTATATAGGCATTGGCGGAACTTTCTTTTTTCAGGTTCCATCATACAAATGGAACAAGACCATTGATATGTATAATTACGAAACCTGGACCTATGAGCCGGTGACGTTTGCCGAAAAATATTCCGGTATCTCGGTGGGTTTGCTTGGCCGCGTCAATTATCATTTTGCCACCACCAAAACCCGGGATATTTATTTCGGAGCCGGTATCGGATATGAATTTTTTTCCATGAAATTCGTAAGCGATGATCCGCTGGCAGGCGACCGTCAGCCGAACCGCCCTCTGCCGTTTTCGGGAGAACTGGTCTTTGGTATCCGCAATTATATCAGTGACAACACGGCGCTGTATGCCGAAGTCGGTTATGGCAAAATGCTGCTCAACGTCGGACTTACCATGGCGCTGAATAATTGAGCTCGTCCCCGCAGCCCTGCGCTTCCCTTCGTCAAGCTCAGGACAGGCTTCAGCTCAGGGACCAGGGCATCAGGTTATTGTTATTAAACTACGCCTGTAGTCCCTTTCAAAGGAACCAACTATTGTAATGTTTTTTGGTAAACGATGAAGAACACTGAACACTGAACACTGAACCTGTCTGCAACAGGCAGGCAAGGAATGACGAAGGAAGAAGTGAAGACAAAAATCTGAACACTGAATAAGGAACCTGCCTGCCGGTTTAACTGCAACAGGCAGTCAGGAAGGCAAGGAAGGATGAAGTGAAGTTTGAAGTGCATGTTAATAAAACACTAACACTCGCTCATAACCCATCCGCCGCGGCGGACTCATAACTCATAACTGGATACACCGACGCTTCGGTCGGCGCTTTCAGCTGGCCACTGGCTACTGATCCGCCGCGGCGGACTGGCCACTGACAACTGACAACTGACAACTGACTACTGACAACTAATTTATATCTTTGTAACATGAAAATCAGCCTGTCGGTTGTCATAATCACGTTTAACGAGGAGCGCAATATTGGTCGCTGCATCGATTCGGTGCGTGATATTGCCGATGACATTGTGGTGATTGATTCTTTTTCGCAAGACCGCACCCGGGAAATTTGTCTCGAAAAAGGCGTTCGATTTGTGGAACATGCATTCGAAGGTCATATTCAGCAAAAAAACTGGGCCATCACGCAGGCCGCATACCCACACGTTCTTTCACTCGATGCCGATGAATCGCCCGATGAAAAGCTGCGCGAAAACATCCGGAAAGTCAAGGAAAATTTCGAAGCCGATGGATACACTATGAACCGGCTGACCAATTACTGCGGACATTGGGTGCGGCATTGCGGCTGGTATCCCGATCGCAAACTACGCCTCTGGGACAGCCGCAAAGGACAGTGGACAGGCCTGAATCCGCACGACCGTTTTGAAATGGAACCGGGTTCGGTCATTAAACACTTGCCGGGCGATCTGTTGCATTACAGCTATTACACCCGCGAGGATCATTTAAAGCAGATTCAGAAATTCACCGACATCCTCGCCAAATCTATGTTTGAAGCGGGTCGGCGAACATCGTGGCCGGGTATTATTGCAGCCACCGTGTTTAAATTTATCCGCGATTATTTTCTCAAACTCGGCATTTTGGACGGAAAAGCCGGCTTTACAATTTCGTGGTTATCGGCCGGAGCTTCGTATAAAAAATACCGGAAATTGTGGCTGTTGCAGAAAAACAAACCCATATGAAAGCAACACCACGCCTTTGGTCCAATGTTTTCGATGCGTTAATTGTCGTGACGGATTTATTGCTTGGAAATTTTCTGGTGCCCTGGTTTTCATCGGTATTTTCTTCGGAAAAACCGGCTCCGCAAAGCAGTGTAACGATTTTATGTATTATTATTCTGGTGTTGCTGGCCATGTATGTTGGAGGTTTATTAATCAACCGGCCCAACTTCAGAGCGGAGAAAAAAATTGAACTCAGCGGAGGCGATAACATAGCACTCATGTTCAATATGGTTTTGCTGTCAGCCATTTTTCCATTGGTGGTTATTGAACTGATTCCGGCCGCCACACAGCTTTTTCTGGTTATCATAATGACATTTGGTTTTATGGGTGGCTGGGTGTGGCTGCATTGGTATATTCTGAAAAAAGAATCGCCACGCAATGAAGGAACGCCTTCGCTGAAGCGGAAAATAGCCGGATTTTTTCTTGTCTTTCCATTTGTCATGATGCTTGCATTGCCGGCCGGCGTGGTGTCGTCCGAAATGGAATTGTTTTCACAGGGCGAAGAAATTTCGTTTTTCAATGCAGTTGGATTTCCGTTGTTTATGGGTCTGATTCTGGCTTTCCTGGCGTGGTCGCTGTATTTTGTTCCCCGCAAAATGATGAAATCTTTTCTGGGTGTCAATCTTCGCAGCCGTTATTTTTTCTGGGGCCTGGTGCTCAGTTATGCTTTTAAATTGTCGTCAATAAATTTCATCCAACCATGATAAATATTTCCGTATGGGCTTCGGGAAACGGCTCCAACGCTGAAAATCTGATTCAGTATTTTGCAAATCATGCCGAAATACGCATCGATCATATTTTGTGCAACAATGCTGAAGCGGGCGTTATAGAGCGGGCTCAGCGTCTTGGTACCGATTGCTTTGTGTATTCAAGAAAAGATTTCCGCGAAGGTGAAATCATTTTAAACAAACTGCTGGAGCGGAAAACAGATGTTATTGTGCTTTCGGGATTTTTGCAAATGGTGCCTGTTGAAATCATCAAACGCTTTCCTGCGGCCATTATCAATATACATCCGGCTTTGCTGCCCGATTTCGGCGGCAAGGGCATGTATGGACATCATGTGCATGAAGCTGTGATTGCATCAGGCGAACGACAGTCGGGTATCACCGTGCACCTGGTGGATGAGATATACGATCACGGCGAAATTCTGACACAAAAATATTGTCCTGTATTGGAAAACGACACACCGGAAATGCTGGCTGCGCGCGTGCATGAGCTCGAGTACGAATATTTCCCGCTTGCGGTCGAACAGTACGTAAAAGTTTTTCGAAGCTTATAAGATGTGTGCGGCGATTCAATCGCCGCACATCCTTAATTATCCTTGACTCCCGCTTCAATCCTGATATTCAGAAAATTTTCCGCAGGCGGAATCGGACAGGAGTATTTGTGATTATAGGCGCAGTAAGGGTTATAGGCCTTGTTGAAATCGAGCGTGTACACACTGTCTTTCTGAATGCGGCAATCCATAAAACGTCCGCTGATATAGGTTTCGTTGCCGTTGGTCAGATCATTAAACGGAAGAAATAAATAATCGGCGTAGTCATCGGCGATGAGCACTTCAACGCGCTGATAAGCCGGCAGCGAGAATGATTGTCCTTTGATGGAAAAACGAAAAACACCATATTGACGATACGAGGGTGTTTTCGGACCGCTGGTTTTCATGATAAATGGCTTGGTGTCGGGTGTGAGCTCAAGGGTTGCCGGCACGCAGAAATCGGCATTGGGCGCGTAAAACGGAAGTCCTTTAAACACTGCACGATCTTCGGGTGTCAGCGGCGATGTAGCTGAATCGGCGTATTCACGGTTCATTTCCTGCTGC
>CAYSCE010000025.1:0-16789 GCA_964429475.1 uncultured Bacteroidaceae bacterium
GGCTTGCTGCCATCCTTGATTTCAGTCATTGAAACAATGAAATAATTTTCTCCGGTACATTGCTCCATGAGCGCCTGACGCGAAGCTTCGAAAGTATCAGATGAAACAATGGTAACTTCCATGCTGCGGGAACATAAGTCCTGCTGCGCCATTCCGTTCATGATGAAAAGAAGGACAATAATGGCTGTTTGAATAATTCTGGTTTTCATAAGGCTTTTTATTTTAATTGTTCGTTGAAAAGAGATGATTGTATATCCAGATACCTGAGGCAATGACGGCTGCAACTAGTGCAAAAACAACTGCCAGCAACAGTATACCCAAGCCGAAACAGAGCGTTAGAATCAGCAATGCGCCACCCATTCCGATCCATCCCCATGGGGTAGATTTCTTCTTTTCCGGTGCTGAATCTGATTTTTCAGTGTTTTCTTGTACCTGAGCTCCGGTTGGCGAGCTCTCATATATAAAGGCTGATTCCCGGTCAGGTTCTTCCATTGCAGATACAGTTTCCTGAGTGGTTTTTTGTTTTTCGGGCAACAGTGCAATCAGTAAAAATGCAAGTAAAATAAATGGACCGAAAACCATCAGTGCCACCAATGCACCCCCAGATCCCCATACCGCAGCAAAACCCGCAATCAGAGCCGCTGAAACAATGGCCGCAAATAAAAAAGACTTTCCTTTATCGGTTTTTGTGGCTTGTGCCGATGTTGCACAGGTGCTCTTGTGGCGTGCAATAGCCGGCTTTACAAGATTGAGTGCCTGCTTGCTGCCCGATGAAATTTTCGAACCGATTTCTTTGACCGGTTTCATTTTATTTTCTTCTTTTTCAACATGTACGACCGACTGATTACTGCACACAGCAACATTTTCCTGCTGTGATTCATTCGAAATAAGTATTGCTGAATCTGCTTCTTCTGTGCCCGCAATATTCAGAATCTCACTGGTCGTATCTGTGTGAATACTTGTCACAGCAACCTTATTCAAATATCTGAATTTTGATTGGTCACTCAATACATTGCACGATGAAATCACAATCATAAGTGCAAATGCGATAACGGTGGAAATTATTTTTGTTTTCATGGCTTTTTGTTTTTTAAAAGAAAATCTGAAGTATGTAAAATTGGTACACGAAATCTTTTCAAACTTTCAACTTTATGAACTTTACAAACTTCAGATTTCCTTGCATGCCTGACTGACTGTTGCGTTTAACCGGCAGACAGGTTTATTGTTCATCCTTTTCTTCTGCCTTCTTACTTCCTTGTTCTTTGCCTGCCTGGCTGCCTTTTGCAGTTTAGCCGGCAGACAGGTTCATTATTCATTACCGGTTTTTCGAATTATACCCAAACGAAGCTCCGAAGCGGATTCCTTCTTTCGATGGAATAACATACATATTCACCGGAATATTCAGATTACCGCTCTTGAAGGTCTTTCCGAAAGCGAATACAAAACCTGAGGTGAATTGCACGTCTCCACGGCTGTCGGTGCGGGTTATAATAAAGTTCGGATTTGGGATACTGTCGGTCCATTCCGATTTCAGGTGCCAGTTTCCTTCGCTGAAATATCCTTCGGCTTTTTTGCTTAACACGATCGTCGGACCAAATGCAAACTCCCATCCCGAGCGGTTATTGCGCAATCCATTCATCATGGTAAACGAAGGAATAAACAGACCCTGATCAAGTCCGGTAATCAGAGGAATAAATTCAAACAGTGCCTGGAAAGAGCCTTCGTTCAGATATTGTGCTTCCCACTGATAGCCAAACTGAAACATGGCGGGATATCCGTCATATCCGCCCAACTGCTGCGGCTGGCGCATGATGTCGGCCTGGTCTCCGGTAAGTACAGTCAGACCAATGCGTGGACCCGATGCATTCAGACGGCCGCTGCGTACATTGCGTGCGCTGGCAAATGCATTTTTATCGGTGAGTTTTGTTTTCAGATTCTGATCAACAGAAAATCCCATCAGCTCTTTCATCGATAAATCAATCATGGCAACAATTTCCGCCGGATTGTAGATGTAATCGGTTACAATGGTTTTCACTGCTTTGGCCGAATCTACATTGATCATCCGCACCGTAATCATAATGGTGTTGTTACTGAATGCTTCAACCGATCCTGTAATCATTCTGTCGGCGCCAATCACTTGCCCGATTTCGGTCAGACATTGCGTGTTGTTACACTCCGCATTGATTTTCTTTTCAGTAATTAAGGTGTTCATGTCCCAGCGGTCAATCACCGACATGCTGGTGTTTTTTGTCAGCTGAATGCGGTACAGATTTCCCATGGTGACCGATGTGTAGCCGGGCAGATTGGTGTATATGTTCAGTACCGCTGCTTTGGTTTGTGCCTGTGCTTGATTAATACAATGTATTGTACTCAGGGTTACAAACAGGCAAATGGCGAAGAAGAAATTTTTTGTTTTCATGGCGATTGTTTTTTTGTGTTTTGATGAAGTAAAGGTAGCTCCATCCACAGGGGGAAACAAAACGGAAACCCGCATCAATAAACACATGTAGCGCATTTGTTGCAAAAATGAACCGACTTTCGGCGAAGTCTTTTCAATAATTTGCATTTTTTGCAAATCGGATTTGCTATATTTGCAGAATTCGCAAATGATTGAAGCAAACATTACTGATTCACCCCGAAAAAATATGAACCAAAAAGACAAAACTCAGGAAGCTTTTATCGATTCGCTGCGGGCCGTCATTCCATCCGGACATAGTCTGGTAAATGAAATTGCCGATCTGCTTGAATTAAGCATCGACAGCGCATACCGGCGCCTGCGGGGTGAAACGGAGTTTTCACTCAGCGAAATTGTGAAACTCTGCAATCATTTTCATATTTCGTTCGACAGCTTTTGCTCGGCTCAGGGCGGCTCGGTGCATTTTCACTACAATCTGCCGGGCGACGAAGCCATGGGCTTTCAACAGTATGTCGATCACATCCGCGATGGTTTGCAGATGCTCAAAAATGCCAAAGAACGCGAAGTGCTGTATGTGGCCGATGATATTCCTTTTTTTCTGTTATTTGCATTTCCACAACTGGCCTGGTTTAAATGCTATTACTGGATGCGTTCGGTGATGAATGTGCGTGAATATCAGCAGGGCTTTTTCGAAGATACTGAAATACCGCAGGACCTGCTTGCATCGGGACAGGAAATGCTCGACGCATATCGGGTAGTGCCTTCAACCGAGATATGGAGCGAACATACATTGAACAGCATTCTGAAACAAATCGATTTTTATTCGGAAAGTGGTTTTTTTAAAGACAGCGAAACACCACAGAAATTATATGCAGATTTATTATCGCTGATGTCCGAAATCCGCAGCATGACTGAGTCCGGAACCAAACAAAAAGATCATGCGGGCGACAACAATTATACATTTTATCTCTGCGATATCGAAATCGGCAACAATTGTATTTATACATCGATCGGAAAAAACAAAAAAGTTTTTCTGCGTCATTCAACGTTCAACACACTTGAAACTGCCGACGAAGTTTTCTGTGCTGCCACACGTGACTGGCTCAACGGTCTCATTCGCAAATCGACGCAACTCAGTGGTATGGCCGAAAAACAACGCAACCGTTTCTTTCAGCTGATGCAGGGAATCATCAAATCAAAAATGAATGCATGAAAACAATCGCAGTTTTTTTAATCTGTTTTGTTTCTTTGTTTGTTCACGGACAAACGTTGCTTCCATTGGCCAGTAAGGTTGTGTACGATGTGCAGATCCGCGATACAACGAAATCAGGATCCGATTATGAAAATGGCTGGAGCTGGCAAAACATCGAGCCTTCGTATCGCCACGCGTTTCTGCAAAGACTCGAAGACAGTCTCCTTCATGGAAATCTTGTGTGTTATTCCGATGCAGAATGCACATCTCAGTATGAAAGAAATGAACTGCGTCATCAGTTTTATTATCAGGATACTCCGACCATGAGGGATATTCCGCGCGATGATATACATGTAGACACCATAATCAGAATTGAATATTCATTATGCAATGAAGTTTCTAATATACTATTCAACGAGCAGTGGCGCTATGATTCGGTCAATATGAAAATTTCAAAGGAAGTTTTTTCATGGGGCGTTATTTTTCAGAGGGGTTTTTTTGGCGAAAAAAACGAACTGGTGATATTGGATACTGCTATTATCTGGATCAAAAACAATCCTTCAGTTGTGAACGATTGGCAGCCCCTGGCGCCCGAATATCTATACAAGCACAATCTGTCTGCCGGCTGTCCGGAGAGTTTTCCGCATTTGATTCCAGCGGTTTTTCCTGATCTGAAATACATCCGTAATTATATTTTCAATATGGAGGATGCCATGAATAAAATTGGTGAAACAGCATGGGGTGACAAATTCTGGCATGACTCCAATGATCTTTTGATTTGCGACGAATCCTATGCTCCGGGCAGTTTTCCCGTAAACAAATCAGGTCTGGTGAGTGATATTGACACCATCAATATTTGCGGCCCGCTTGCTATAAATTTTACTGAGCAATGGTATTTTTCGCCATCAACGCTCGCTGTTAAAAAGGATGTGACGAGCATTGCAATCGCTCTCTGGGTCTATTACGAGCCGGAGAAAAAAGTAATGGGCTATCCGGTTTTTACGGTGTTTTTTGAGTAAATAAATACTTCATTTGTTTTTTTAATCATGAATGATCTGAATCGGAACGCCCTGAGGGTTGCTTTCTTCCGGACATTCGGTTATTATAAATTCAAAACAGTCTTCGCAATTCAAATGTACTGGTTCTGTAACATTGACAGAAATATGTTCAGCCGGAACCCGGATGACTAAAGCGTTTACAAGGGTCTTGAGCTTTTCATAGCAAACAGTGTCTGATTCATGGATGCAACTTTGTTTAATGTGCAGACAACTGTTTGAATCCAAATTCATTGTTGCAGCAATTTTTTCAATCAGTACATTCCCTGCAGGAGTCAGATTGTTATTGGCATCAAACAATGAATCGGTCTTTATGGTGGCAAATAGTTCAACGCCCTGTTTCTGCGCCATTCCGCATGAAACCAGCATGAACAAAAACACCACCACCGTCAACTTTTTCCGCAGCATATTTTTTCAATCAAATTTCCAAATCATCAGCACATCAGCACATCATCGTTCGTATTTCTGATTTTGTATTTCGCATCTCGTATTTCGTTCACCGTTCACCATTAACCAATAACCGTTCACCGTTCACCGATCACCGTTCACCGCTCACTGCTCATTAATGCTTTCACCGGCTCCAGCCCATACGCCGTGCCTTGCTCAATGGCTTTCAATACGGCGCCGCCTCCTGTAAAAATATAATATTTCGGATTGTCAATCGCCATGATATACAGCCCGGGCAACAATCGTTTCAGTTCCTGCATGGTATCGCCGCCGCCGTACAATTTCACGGCATTCACATTCTGATCGATCAACTCATCCAATGCAATGGTGCCCTCGTTAAAATGAGGTGTGAAGCCCATTACAGCGTTGACAAAAATGGTATGTGCTCCATGGAAAATATCCAGCACACTTTGTTCATTGAACGATTCGCGCGCCACATCGAGTACATAATTCAGTTTTGTTCCGGGTTTTAACGTGCGGATATCATGTGTTCGGAACTGGCCTTCCACGCGACCTTCAAGTGTATCGGACTCCACAATGAACGGCAGCTCCACCAGCTTGCCCGGATGTTTGGCTGCAAATTCTGCAAACCTATGTGCGTGTTCAATATCGTCGGCTTCAAGTCCTTTGATCTCAAAGCCGTATCTGGCGCAGAGATAAGCATTATAAATGACGCCGCCCAGCACCAGATAATCCGATTTTTCGAGCAAGGTAAACAAGCTGTCGATTTTGGTGTCGAACTTGGAACCCGCTACCACAGCCACAAACGGTTGCTGAGGCGCAAAAATCCGGTCGAGATTCTGCATTTCCTTTTGCAATAAAAATCCGGCGTACGACGGCAGATATTTGGTTATGCCAACGGTTGAAGCATGTGGCTGCCACGAACCGAAAGCGTCGTTGACAAAAATGTCGGCGAGACCGGCGAGCTGATAGGCAAAGCGATCGGCATCTTCTCCTTTGGCTTCTTCGCCCGAAAACCAACGCGTGTTGGGCAGATAAATGCCGTCGATGCGGTCTTCGCGCAGATCGCGGATCAGATGGTTCACCGATGTTTCAATGCCGCTGTATCCTTTGTCGCCATCGGGACGGAATTCCGGAATCGCAAATTTGACGTGCAGCTTGTTTTCAAAATATTGAACAATGGGCTCAACCGAGCTCTCCGGGCCGATGTTGATAGTGCCTGTTTTTTTATCTTTCGGACGTCCGACATGGGTCATCAGAATCAGTTTGCCGCCACGCGAAACAATATAATACAGCGTTCCGAGTGTCGCATCAATGCGGTACGGATCGTGAATCAGACCTTTTTTTACCACGTTGTGATCAACGCGCACCAGTACCACTTTCCCCTTCAGATCGGCCTGCTGTAGCAACGGAAGATTATTGAAGTTTTGCATGTTGTGTCATTTTTGATTTGTAAAGATACAAAATTATATTGTCAAAATCTGTAAAAATTCATCATAAAACTGACTTTACAAAGTGCACAAATATTAAATGATTTTTTGCTTCTGAAAAGATTCTTATTTTTGAGATTTCATTTTAACTATTTGAATAATGATGTATAAGCAATTTTGTTTCATGGCATTCTGTGTTATGCTGTTGTTATGTGTCATGTGTCCGAAGCGCGCTGCTACGCAGGATATCAAGTTTTCGGCTGGCTATATGGTGGAACAATACGAGGATGTTTCCGCATTCGATTTGATCATGAATGATTTCAATGCAAACCATCCTGAACCAGCGTTTACAGTGGATGAATCGTTGACCAGTCCTGGAATTTCGCGTGGCCTGTCGTTAGGATTGAAATCGAATAAAAAATGGTTTTCGGGCGGTCTGTATATGCAGTTCCCGCGATATATGACACGCGCAACGGGCATCGATTCTGTTGGGGAAGACTATTACAAAAAAATCAAGATTTCGCATTTCGAATTTGCATCAGTCTGTGATTTGAACCTGATTCATTTTAAAGGCTTCAGAGCCGGGCCCGGATTTGCTTTTAACCTGGGTCAGTTTTGGGTTAAACTCAGAAAAGATGATGTTGGTTTTACTGACTATGGTAAAGTGGCCGATAAATTCCTGCTTTCTGCTACTGCGCGTTTTGCCATGTCATTCGGCAGTCCGGGAGGATTCAATTTTGATATTGTGCCTTACTACACGTTCCCTTTCTGGTCCGTGAACCTCACTGATACTTACACAGAACTGAACGGCGTTACAACTTGTCCTTATTCCAAAGAACAGATGACTTTCAGACCAAAGTTTCTGGGAGTTGCCATTTTTCTGAGTTTTAAAACCAATGAAACTGATCCTGATAATGACGCTTTCAGCTGGTAATTGAATGACATTTCTATAAATCCATTTTTGCCACATTCAGCCGCTGCAACGGACATCCAGAGCGGTGCACTTTGTGTGCTGAAAGTCCCGTCCGCATTTCGATACGTTCAATGACCGACCGGGATGTGCTCTGTGCTCTGAGCTCTGAGCGTTGCGCTCTGTGCCCTGTGCGTTGAGCGTTGCGCTCTGTGCGCTGCGCTGCGCCGCCTGCAGCCTGCCTCCTGTCGCCTGTCGCCTGTTGCCTTATGCCTAATCACATATTCTCACATTTCCACATTTCCATATTTCCATATTTCCACATCGTATTTCGTATTTCTGATTTCGTATATCATGTCTCGTATTTTATTAATTTTGCACCCGATTATGAATAACATACGCAACTTTTGCATTATTGCACATATTGACCACGGTAAGTCAACCCTGGCGGATCGTCTGCTCGAATTCACCGGAACAGTGAGCGAACGCGAGTTTCAGAACCAGGTCCTCGATGATATGGATCTCGAGCGCGAAAAAGGCATTACCATTAAGAGTCACGCTATTCAAATGCGCTTTGAGCGCGGTGGTCAGAAGTATAAACTGAATCTGATTGACACTCCGGGCCACGTTGACTTTTCATACGAAGTTTCCCGTGCCATTGCCGCCTGCGAAGGCGCTCTGCTGGTGATCGACGCTACCCAGGGCATTCAGGCCCAGACCATTTCGAACCTCTATCAGGCTATTGATCACAATCTTGAAATCATTCCCATTCTCAACAAAATGGATATGGCCAGCGCTATGCCCGAAGAAGTGAAAGACCAGATTGTTGAATTACTCGGCTGCCCGCGCGAAGACATTATCGAAGCCAGCGCCCGCACCGGTATGGGCATCGAAGAAATTCTCGACGCTATCATCAATAAAGTCCCGGCTCCGAAAGGCGATCCCGAGGCTCCGCTTCAGGCACTGATTTTCGATAGTGTGTATAATTCATTTCGTGGCATTATCGCTTATTTCCGTATTAAAAACGGCACGGTAAAAACAGATGACCTGGTGAAGCTTATCAGCACCGGAAAACAATACCACGCCGACGAAATCGGCACACTCGGAATGAAGCTCGAACCCCGTGCTGAACTGTCTGCCGGCGATGTCGGCTATATCATTTCCGGTATTAAAGTCGCCCGCGAAGTCAGGGTGGGTGATACTATTACCAAAGTAGATAACCCGTGCACAACTGGCATCGAAGGTTTTAAAGAAGCCAAACCCATGGTCTTTGCCGGCCTCTATCCGGTCGATGCCGATGATTACGAAGAACTGCGCGAATCCATCGAAAAACTGCAACTCAACGATGCTTCGCTGACCTTCGAACCGGAATCTTCTGCTGCTCTCGGATTTGGCTTCCGATGCGGTTTTCTGGGACTTCTGCATATGGAAATTATTCAGGAACGTCTCGACCGCGAATTCAATATGGACGTCATTACGACGGTTCCGAACGTGTCGTACAAAGTGTACACGCACAAGGAGGAACTTATCGAAGTGCACAACCCGAGCGGGCTTCCCGATATCACTAAAATCGATTACATCGAAGAACCCTATATCACCGCCAATGTTATTACCAAGTCCGAATTTCAGGGCGCGATTATGAAGTTGTGCATCGACAAACGCGGCACACTCAAAAATCAGGTTTTCCTTTCAACGGACCGCGTGGAGATAACCTTCGAAATGCCGCTCGCAGAGATCGTTTTCGACTTCTATGACAAACTGAAAAGCATTTCAAAAGGATATGCTTCGTTCGATTATCACGAATGTGGTTTCCACGAAGCTGATCTGGTGCGGCTCGACATATTGCTCAACGGTGAACAGGTCGATGCTTTGTCAACCCTCATTCACAAAGATAATTCATACTCTTTCGGCCGCCGCATGTGCGAAAAACTGAAAGACCTGATTCCGCGGCAGCAGTTTGATATAGCTATACAGGCCGCTATCGGAGCCAAAATCATTGCACGCGAAACCATCAAAGCCTATCGCAAAGATGTTACTGCAAAGTGCTATGGTGGCGATATTTCGCGTAAACGCAAGCTGCTCGAAAAACAGAAAAAAGGAAAGAAACGTATGCGTCAGGTGGGCAACATCGAAGTGCCGCAGAGCGCATTCCTGGCTGTTCTTAAACTCGATTAATTCCGCTTTCCGGAGAGATTATGAAACCGGTTTCGGCTACATTTTTTGTTCAGAATTACAACCGTCAGCTGTATTTGTTTCTGCACGATGCGGCCACGCGTCTGAATACTGAAATTTATTTTCAGCGCAATTCAAAACACCGGCTCGGCACTTTTATGGTGAAGGGAAATCACATTCCTGCGCGGGTGTATGTGCGACGTGAGTTACCCCTCGGCCATTTTATGATTATTCTGTGTCACGAACTGGCGCATGCCATGGTATGGCGCGAATACGGACATCGTGCACAGCCGCATGGCGAAGAATGGAAATTTGCTTTTAAAATGTTGCTGCGTATTGTCATGTCGTTGTATGAATTTACACCTGAGTGGAAAGCCGAAGCCTTGTATCAGCTCGAAAAGCCGCGTGTGACCTACGAAAACGCGGATGCAGAAATTGAAATACAGGAAGGTGAAACCCGCGTAAAAGATTTACCTGACGGGGCCGAATTTGTGTGGAAAGAAAAAACCTACCGCAAACTCAGCCTGCAGCGCACCCGCGTATTGTGCCAGCGCCTCGACGATCACCGCAAATATCTCTTCATCGGCAAAGCCGTTGTCAAGCCCGCTGACATTTCATCGTCAGCAAGCAGTGGTTGATAAATCAGCCTGCTGAAATGGAATTTTATCTGACTGGCAAGGCAGACGCCGGCTGCAATTGACTTTGATCGTTTTTAAGGAAATCCCGGCTTCCCCCGGCAGCGCTTGTGTTTAAGCGGAGGCCGGGAACTTAGTTTCAGTATGCTGGCAATTAAATCGTGTCGGCTAAACTCTCAAAACAATCCACTTAGCATCTCTCTTTTCAAACTTCCCCGGTTAATAACATATTCCGGTGGCGGATATTAAGGCTGCAGGATTCATTATTTTTGCAAAAAATGCAGTAACTATGCTCGATGACAAAAACCCGGCACGTACCGAAATCTCGTCCCTGGGCGAATTTGGCCTCATTCATCACCTCACTAAGGATTTTCCGCTGGTGAACAAAAGCTCCCGCAAAGGAATCGGCGACGATGCCGCGGTGATTGAATTTGACGAAGCTGAACAAACCCTCATTTCAACCGATCTGCTGCTCGAAGGCGTGCACTTCGATCTGGCCTGGATGCCCCTGCGTCACCTCGGGTATAAAGCCATAACGGTGAACCTGAGCGACATTGCGGCCATGAATGGTGTGGCTCAACAGGTTTTTGTGTGCATCGGCATTTCGAACCGCTTTTCGGTGGAAGCACTCGATGAATTGTTTGCCGGAATGAAAATGGCCTGCGATAAATTCAAGGTCGACCTTGTGGGCGGCGATACCAGCAGCAGCGCCGGCGGACTCGTGATTTCCATTACCGTTATCGGCAAAGCCCGGCCCGAAAATATTGTGTTTCGCAACGGTGCCAAAGAAAACGATCTTATTTGTGTCAGTGGCTCTTTGGGCGCAGCTTATGCAGGTTTGCTCATTTTGCAGCGCGAACAGAAAACCTTTCTCGCCAATCCGAATTTTCAACCCGACCTGCAAGGGTATGAATATGTGATTGAACGACAACTGAAGCCGGAACCAAGATTCGACATCCTGGACAAACTCCGCGCAGCCGGCATTATACCTACGTCTATGATGGACATCTCGGACGGTCTTTCGTCGGAGCTGCACCACATCTGCAAACAAAGCGGTACAGGCTGCAGCATTTACGAAGATAAAATTCCCATCGATATTGAAACAGGAACTGTTGCAGACGAATTTTCGCTGACCGATATGACACTGGCACTTCACGGAGGCGAAGACTACGAGCTGCTTTTCACGGTGCCACTGACTGAATACGAAAAGCTGAAAGACCGCGAAGACATTTCGGTCATTGGCCATATCACATCGCAGTCCGAAGGTCTGAACCTGATCAGCAAAGCCGGACAGGCCATATCGCTCAAAGCGCAGGGGTGGGATAGTTTTAAATCGGAATAACACGTAATTTTTTGCAGGTGGAAAACGTTAGCATTGACATGAATACCGAAACTCCGGAAAAACCAAAAAAGAAATGGTACCGAATTGTGCTGAAGATTTTTCTTTGGCTGGTCGGCTCTGTTGTCGCACTGGCGCTTCTGTTGGTGCTGCTGTTGTGGCTTTTTCGTGGAAAAATCGAACAGAGAGTCATCGGTAAGATCAACAACGAACTCAATGCTACACTTACCGTCGGCGACGTTGATGTGACGCTGTTTCATCATTTTCCACTCGTGTCGGTAGTGCTGAACGATGTCACACTCAGCGACGCAACAGCCCGCAAGAATGGAGACCTGTTCAAAGCTGAATGGCTTTCGCTCGAGTTTAATATTGTCGATGTTTTTACCGGCAATTATACCATCCGGCAAATCGGAATGGCGCATGGCGACATCTGGTTGAAGGTGTTTCAGGATGGATCGGATAATTATCATATCATGAAACCGGCTACAGGAGCCGATGATGGAAAGTCAGCAGAGTTTCATCTGGAACGCGTTTATTTTAAAGATATGAACGGTGGATATTACGACCGCATGAACGATCAGCAGTTCAGCTTCTATCTGCACCGTGGCGAGGCTTCGGGAAGTTTTTACGAATCGGAATATCTGATGAATATTGCGGCATCCATGCGCGTTGGTAAAATTTATACGTCCGGAATTTCGTTTGTGCCCGGCTCCGAAGCCCGCATTGATGGCGTGCTGGAAGTCAATACTGCTGCAGAATCCGTTTCGTTTAAAAATGCCAATATGCACATTGCCGATGTATTGCTGCTGGCAAATGGAAAAGTGGAATATGGAAAGAAAAAGGAACTGGTTGATATCACAGTGTCGTCCGATAATACTGATCTGAAAAGCTTTGTCAGTCTGTTTCCCGAAGACTTCCGCGATGTTTTTAAAGGACTTACACATCGTGGCATTATCTCCATTCAATCGCATATCAAAGGACCCTACAGTCGTGGAAAACAGCCTGCAGTCAATGTTTCGGTGCAGATGAAAAATGGCAGTATGGAACGCAAAGCCAACAACATCAGGCTCGATAATATTGTGCTCGATGCCACTTTTTCGTGCGAAGATTTCAGCAGGGAAAATACATACGTGCTTGCTATAAATAGCATGAATGCTGTGTTTGACGGAAAGCCTGTCAGTGGAAGTTTTAATATCAGTCATTTCGAAAAACCGAAAATCAAGCTGACGGCCAAAGGTGATCTGTCGCTCGACAAAGTAAAAGAGTGGGGCAACTGGAAAGACGTACAGGAGCTGAGCGGAAACATTCGCTTCGATGTCCGCTACCAGGGTACCATACGCAGTTTTTCGAATCTTGGCCCGAAGGATTTTCTCGAAAGTAAAAGCGAAGGAACCGTGCACATTGAAAAGGCTGCGTTGCAGACAAAACAAATGTCGCGCGTGTTGGGTATCAAAACTTTTGAAGCAGCATTTTCGAACCGTGACCTTAAAATTGATGATCTTGCCGTCACATATGGTTCGTCCGATTTCAGCGGCGATGCAGTTTTGAAGGATATTGTCCCGTATCTGTTTACTGATAGTGCCATGCTGCGTCTCACAGCTGATCTGCATTCCGATAATGTCGACATTACTGAATTGTTTCCCGAAGAAGAACAGACCGTTAAGGCAAAACCCGCAGCCGGAGACGATCACACGGAGATCAGGTTTGTGTTACCCAACGATGTGAAAGCATCGGTGAAGTATTCGGCGGATAAATTGTCGTACAATAAATTTGGCGCCAGCAAAGTAAAAGCGCATGTGCAGCTGGGCGATCAGAAAATTCTTGCCGAGGATGTCAGTATGAAGACATTGGGCGGAAGCATCTCCGGCAGCGGTTCCTGCGTCGTGCAAAGCAATAAGAATGTCAAAATTTCGGTTGATGCAAAACTGAAAAACATCGATGTCCGCGAAGCATTTATTGTGTTTGATAATTTCGGTCAAAAAGATCTTACACAGGACAATCTGCGCGGCCGCACCGATGTGTCGCTGCAGATGAAAGCCACGTTCAGCGATAAACTCGAAGTTGATCCGGCATCGGTTACGGCAACCGCCGACATTGCCATCAACGACGGGCAGCTGGTTGGATATGCGCCAATCAACGATCTGGAGCAGGTTATCAAGGGTCGTGATTTCTCGGATATTCAGTTTGAGAAAATGACCAGCACCATTTCCATCAGCGATAAAACCATTCGTATTCCGAAAACGGAAATCCGCTCCAATGTGATGAATCTGAAAGTGTCGGGCAATCACACTTTTGAAAACGCCATCGAATATCATCTTGAAGTGAAGTTTTCGGATGTGAAAAAACAGAGCAATAAACCGCGCGCCGAAGACGAGTATGGCTATGTGGTTGATGACGGAGTAGGCGATCCGACCATTTTTATTCTCGTCACCGGAACCGTCGATAACCCGCAATACAAGCAGATTGACAAGAAGGCCATGCAGGAAAAAGTCAAGCAGGATCTGAAAACCGAAAAGCAAAATCTGAAAAAAGTGCTGAACGAAGAATTCGGCATGTTTAAAAAAGATACCACGCTGAAAAAAGTCGAACCCGCCCCGAAAGACCCGCCGAAATTTAATGTTGAATGGGAAGAAGAATGATGAAAGAATTGGAATTTATATATGAATATGTTGGTTTGGATGAATATGAGTTGGAAAAACATTTTCAGATAATTATTTTCTCTCTTTGGGATCATTGGCTGACCAGACAAGAATATGACGATTGCTTTCCTGTTCCGAACTCAGAAACTTGTCGGCTTGAATCACGGAAATTTATCGATGCGACTTTACAGGTATTCAGGGATGAAAAAGTATTGACATTTGATGGCAAAAGAATAAGGAAAAATCTGAAGGAAATCTCACTTGATGAGTTGCCGGTTGTCTATGATGGTAATATAGAATATGATCCTTTTTTTATTCCTCGCCTGCAAATGATATATGAAATTGGTGATGATTTCTGTATTTTTATTTACTGTAAAAGTGAGGCTGATATTTCTGAAAAGCTTGAAATACTGCAGCGTTTTGGTTTGAAAAGAATTATTGTGAAGGTGTAATTAATTTCGTTTTCAAAAACAAAGAGGTTGATAAGGAATTAATTTTTATCATTTGACGAAGAACAACACGAAAATATTTCACTACATTGAACTGGCTACTGACTACTCACAACTGACTACTCACTCCGCCGCGGCAGATGACTACTACCACAAAGTTTCACTACATAAAACTGGCTACTGACTACTCACAACTGACTACTCACAACTGATTACTTACTCCGCCGCATCGGATGACTACTACCACAAAATTTCACTACATAAAACTGGCTACTGACTACTGACCACTGGCTACTGACTACTACCACTGATTTCCCAAAAACCATCATATTATGTTCACCAAATTCATCAAGCTGTTTGTTTCGATTTTAGTCCCGCTTGCGCTGGGATTTGTCGCCGGCATGTATACTTCCGATGCAGTACAGGGCTGGTACGATTCGCTCAACCGCCCGTCCTTTAATCCGCCCGACTGGGTGTTTGGACCCGTGTGGACCATGTTGTACATCACAATGGGCGTTTCGTTTTTTATTATCTGGAATGCTACACCAACACGCGAACGCACGATTGCAATCATTGTGTATTTGCTTCAGCTGGTGCTGAATTTCGCCTGGACATTTTTGTTTTTCTACTATCAGCAATTGGGCTGGGCGCTGGTTGAAATCGCATTTTTATGGCTGGTCATTGTTTTTATGTTGTTCAGATTTTACAAAGTGAAAATGATGGCTGCATGGCTCAATGTGCCGTATTTACTATGGGTTTCGTTTGCAACGGCCTTAACTGCTGCCTGGTATTTTCTGAATTAAAATTCGTTGAATGTCTAAAATATTCAATCCCGAAAACCACGCCCGGCTGAGTTCCGATGAGCGCCGAAAGCTCATTCCGCCTGAAAAAGTATTGTCGTTGATGAACATCAAAGCCAATGATGTTTTACTCGACGCGGGAGCCGGAACGGGCTATTTTGCTATTCCTGCAGCAACTTATGTGGGTGAAAGCGGAAAAGTCATTGCAGCCGACATCTCGCAACAGATGCTCGGTCTGCTCAAACAACAACTGCCTGCTTCTGCACCGGTTGAGCTGTTGCTTTGTTCTGCGGATAGCATTCCATTGCCGCAAAAATCGGTTGATAAAATCCTGATGGCCTTTGTGCTGCACGAAGTCGATCATCCGGCAGCGTATTTAAAAATGCTCAGCAACATTCTGAAAGACGATGGAAAGATTTTTATTGTAGAATGGTCGCCCGTAGAATCGCCCATGGGACCTCCGTTACACGAGCGTATGAGTCAAAATGATATTGAAAAATATTTTGCTGAAGCTGGTTTTAAGTTGTCGCGTTTCGAAACCATAAATGATTTTCAGTATTTTTGCGAAGCGGAAAAATCAGGTCTGTAAAACGTTATAGCCGACAACAAACGATTACAAATATTTATAGTCGAAAGTAAATACTTAATAACCGGCTAATCATTTCCGGTGGTTGTTCCTTTGCAAAGTCGTTTTGATTGCGACGAACTTAAACACGAACTTAAAACCGAACAACTATGGAATTACAATTTGAAAACACGAACGACGATCAGCTGCGCATGTTGGTACTCACCGGCGAAGAAGAACCGAAAGCGAAAAAGAATCCGGAGAAGAACATGGTCTATATGGAAGGCGTTGTTGCCTCTGAGCCTTTCCCGAAGCAGTTTGCCAATGGCAATAAGCTTGCGATGTTCACGCTGACGTACTGTAACAATTATAAAACGCGGACCGGAGAACAGGTGCGCATCACGGAGTGGTTTCAGGTCATCTCCTGGAACAAGGTCGCCGATGTGGTCATGAGCTCGGTACACAAAGGAGCGCGTGTAAAGCTGAAAGGCCGCCTGCGCAGCTCAGCCTGGAAAGACCAGTCCGGCACCGCCCACCGCCGCGTCCAGATCGTCGCCACCGAAATGAAACAAGCCGCTTAGTGTTATAAATGGTACTGCAAATTTATTTGTACAGGAGACATTGGACTCAATAACCGCGTAATAAAATACACACGTGAATCAGTGCATTTTCCTCCGCGAATTACGCCAATTACCGCTAAAACACAAAACCTCTCAGCAGGTCTTATGGGCGCGAATCCGCCGGCATCAGTCACTGGCGTGACATGATGGGCGGACAAG
>CAYSCE010000026.1:0-16766 GCA_964429475.1 uncultured Bacteroidaceae bacterium
TATTTTGGGAAAATTCCTTCAAAATCATTAACAAACAGTCTTTTCAAAGACACTAATTTGGTTTTGGAATCTACAAATTATTTGTATCTTTGCAGCCCGTAAAAAAAGGGTTCGTGAAGACGTCTGATGTATATATCATACCGTTCACAGGTTTAGCAGCGGGAACGCACAGCTTTTCCTGGGAGCTTGATGGTAAGTTCTTTGAAGCAGACAATTATTTGGAAATCAGCGATGCAAGCATAATGGCAGCCTGTACATTGCAGAAAACGAGCAGACATATGGAGCTTGATTTTACTGCAAAAGGGACAGTTACTTTACCTTGCGATCGTTGCATGGAGCCACTGAAAGTCAAAGTTAAAGCTGACAGAAAGATCATTGTCCGGGAATCGGACGAGACCGATTCGGACAGCGATGATCTTATCTTTATTGGCAAACATGACCGCGAGCTGGATGTGGAGGTATGGATCCGTGAAATGGTCCTTTTGTCCGTTCCAATGCGCAATGTACATCCGGAAGGAAAATGTGATTCCGAAATAATTGACAAGCTGAATAAACTATCGGACGATAGCGGCCTTAAACCTTTGAATGAATAAAAATTAAATTGCCATGGCAAATCTCAAGTATCGTTGGTCAAAGACCAGAACCCGTAACAGAAGGGCTAATTTCAAAGCCGAAGCTCCCACTTTTGCAGTCTGTTCAAACTGCGGAACTCCTGTGCTGTATCATCATGTATGCCCCGAATGCGGCTTCTATAAAGGAAAATTAGCGATTGAAAAAACCGCATAATTCACTAATCCCGCTGGAACATGAGTAAAAAAAGAGCAGTCATCACCGGTATAGCCGGTGCGGTGCCTGATTATATCCTTACAAACGAAGAACTCAGCCAGATGGTTGATACTACGGATGAATGGATCATGACCCGAATTGGAATCAAGGAAAGGCATATCCTGAAAGAACCAGGAAAAGGTGCCAGCGAGCTGGGTGCGGAAGCTGTCAGAAAGCTCCTTGAAAAAACAAATACAAAGCCCGAAGAAATCGACCTGGTTGTTTGTGCTACTGTTACGCCCGATCATCAGTTTCCGGCAACAGCCAGCATTATCAGCGATAAAGTTGGCATTAAAAACGCCTTCCATTTCGACCTGAATGCAGGTTGCAGTGGCTTTTTGTATGGGCTGGCAACAGTGACTGCTTATATCGAATCAGGCCGGGCAAAAAAAGCCATTCTGATTGGTGCCGAAAAAATGTCGTCGATTGTGGATTATACCGATCGGGCAACCTGTCCCATTTTTGGTGATGGCAGCGGCGCTGCTCTGATTGAACCTACCGAGGAAGATTTCGGTGTTATTGATATGAAACTGGAAAGCGACGGCGTTGGCCGGATACATCTGTATCAGAAAGCCGGCGGCAGTGTTTGGCCTTCTTCGGCCGAAACCGTTGCCAACCGCGAACATTTTATTTATCAGGAAGGACAACCTGTTTTCAAATGGGCTGTTTCCAAAATGGCTGACACAGCTGTCGAAGTCATGGAGCGTAACGGATTAACTCCGGATACACTGCAGTGGCTGGTTCCTCATCAGGCCAACCTCCGCATTATTGAAGCTACCGGAAACCGCATGAAGCTTCCCAAAGAAAAAGTGATGATCAACATTCATAAATTTGGCAACACCACCTCTGCAACTCTGCCGTTGTGTCTGCTCGATTATGAAGATCAGCTTAAAAAAGGCGATAATCTCATCCTGGCTACATTTGGAGCCGGTTTTACGTGGGGTGCCATTTATGTAAAATGGGGCTACGACGGAAAAAAATAACACATTTATATGAAGGGCGCTTTTAAGCGCCCTTTTTCTTTGAGAATATTTTTCAGTTTTTCCTGCTATTTCTGCAATTTTGTATATATTTGCAGCCTAAGTAAAAAAAACAGAGTTATGGCTTACGTTATTTCAGAAGATTGTACCGCCTGCGGTACCTGCATTGATGAATGTCCGGTTGAAGCAATCAGCTCCGGTAATATTTATAAAATTGATCCGGATATCTGCACCGACTGTGGCTCATGCGCCGATGTTTGCCCGGTTGAAGCAATTCACCCGGAATAATTTCCCTGCAGAAAAAATCTCAAGGCTGCCATGTGCAGCCTTTTTTTATGCCCTGTATTGCAGCTGTTTCTGAACTATTGTACCCGGACTTCGCATACCTTGGAGTTTGTGTTTGTTTGTCCGGACAATAATATATCAGCTCCGATTTACATCAGTGCCTGATAAAAATAAAAACCCAAGGATTTTTATCCGCCGCAAACGCTTATGCAATGCAGTAAATTGGCAATTGCTTCCGGTTTCAGACTGTAATACGTGTTTTTACCATCGCGACGCGAGATCAGAATTCCCTTCGATTTCAGAATATTCAGATGGTGCGATGCAGCCGCCTGCTCAATATCAAGCTTGTTATAAATGCTCGTCACATTCATCTCCTGCTGCTTTTCCAACATCGAAATAATTTTTATCCGGACAGGATGAGCAATGGCTCTTAATCTTTGTGCTATGTCCTCAATCTTTCTGATATCAATTTCTTGCTTTGCCATGTATAAATAATTTAATAATGAACAAATGTATAAAGAAATTCCAGAAAAACGCATTTGCGAAAAAAAATTATTTTTTAAATTTTCTTAGCCCATCATATTAAATTATTCTACTAATATAGATATATTTCATATGATTTTCATGTACCACAGAAATCCCGTACCTTTGTTCTGCACAATATGAAATACTGTCCCGACTATATGCTCATGCCCGATGGCACCATCAAAAGTGGCCTGGAGCTTTGTGTTGCGGATGACGGCACCATTGTTTCGGTGCAGGAACAATGTACTGGAAATAAAAACGAAGAATCAATTTGCCGCCTTGATGGCTTATTAATGCCGGGATTAATCAATGCGCACTGCCACCTTGAATTAAGCTGGAGCAAGAACATGTACCCGGCCAAAGCCGGCATGGAGGCATTTTATGGCGCCATGAGCGGAATTCATGGCCGCCGCCCCGATGATGCAATTGTACAGACGGCCATTCAGGAAGCAATTGATGAATTATCAAACAACGGAACTGTGGCTGTGTGCGACATCAGCAACACGCAACTTACTTTGACGGCAAAAAATAAAAGCCCCTTACATTTTTATACCTTCCTCGAATGTTTTGGCACCAATCCGGCCGAGGCATTGATACGGATGAAAAGTGTTCTGGAATTGCAGACTGTATTTACTGCACAGAATCAGCCCGGTTCGCTGTCGGCACACACGCTCTTTACATTATCGGATGCGTTGATGGGTATGCTGATGACAAAAATAAGCGCAGACAGGAACGTGCACAGCATCCACTTTATGGAAAGTCTGTCCGAAAAAGATTTTTTTGAAAAGAAACGGCCCGTGAAACATGTTCACGATCAGAATAATGTCAATACAACATATAATTCGGCATCAGATGCGGCCTGCAGCATACTGCCCCGCAAAAATAAAACTCTGTTTGTGCATAACACCTATGCCGAAGAAATAGACATACAAAAAATTCAGCACCATTTTTCTGATCCGTGGTTTTGCTTGTGTCCCGCTTCTAATCTGTATATCAACGATACGCTACCGGATGTTCCAATGATTCTGAAAAACACATCAAATATTGTAATCGGGACCGACAGTTACAGTTCAAACACGGAGCTGAACCTGTTTTCAGAAATTGATATCCTACTGAAAGCTTTTTCATCGGTCAGTGCCGAACAATTGCTGATGGCCGCCACGTTGAACGGAGCCGAATTCATGGGCCTCGGCAGTATGCTTGGCAGTTTTGAAATCAATAAAAAACCAGGGCTGATCGGCCTTACAGACTATCGCCCCGGTTGCAGAAATTTTTCTTCGCTGAAAATAACGCGGTTTATCTGAGAATCACCAATTGTCGGATTTGACCGCTTTCGGCTCCATGCCTTTTTTCATGTCCGCAATCAAGGCGCGGATATGAGTGTCGACCTGCGACAGATAGTCCTCCCATTTGGGGTTATATTGCGGATCGGTTTTGTCTAACCAGCGTTCGAGCGGAAAAGCGGAAACAGCTTTCATTCTGAATTCCTCGATGGTATAACGGTAACGGTTTTCCTTGGCTTCGATTTTAAATTTGAATTCAACTATGGTATTTGATTTAATCACGTTGCCGTCTTCATCTTTATCGTTCATGGCTACGCGGTGAGCGCCTGTAATAACACCGGTTGCAGGATCGCTACCGGTAATAACTGACGTGGGATTTTTAAAAAAGGAATTCACCCAGCGAAGTCCACGATTATATAATGTATCGACGGGACCATTCATGTTAACGACTTCCTGATATTGTATCAGCTTGGTATCGGGGTTTACCGGAAGCTGTGCTTTGGCGGTTGCCACAGAGAACAGGATGACAGAAAGGAAAATCAGATTTCTCATAATTGAATTTTTTGTGCGCGCCTTTTACAATTTTAATTCCAAAAATTCGGATGGACTAAATTAGTGAAAAAATCGGAACGAAAACAACTATCCTTTTTTCCAGAATAAATTTCCATCGTCATCCATGGCAATTTTGCCACTGTCAATCATCCAGCGGATGGCATTGGTGGCTTTTTCGGTGTCCATGGCGCCAAACTGCGCCATCAGAATATCATAGGGCATCGGTGCTTCGCGAAGCATGGGTTTTACTTTATCAAGCACTTCGTTGAATTTATATTCCGAAAGGCCTGTCTCGCTGCGTTTTTCGCACACATCGCACATGGCACAGCGGCGCGACTGCTGCTCGCCAAAATAATCCAGCAGAATCTGGCTGCGGCATTTCGAAGTGCTGAGCAAATATCCTTTCATTGATTCAAAGCGGAGAATGGCTTCTTTCTTTCTGTTGAAATAATGCTCCGGAGTAAAAACAATATTCCGGTGATCGATGCGGTCGCTCAGAAATGTGATGCGCGGGCTGTCGCTCGCAGGCTCGTATGCAAGCAAACCTTCCTTGTTAAGCTGCTTCAGACCTTTGATGACAATAAATTTATCGGTATTCATGCGGCGCGCCAGCTGGAACTCATCGATACGTACGAAATCGGTAAACAAGCCCGAATAAGACCGCAGAATCAATTCAACAAAAGGACTCATCTCTTTATTGGCCACCTGGTATTTGTATAACTCGGCTTTATCGGCCAGCATCTTCAGTCGCGAAGGCGTATGGAAAGCATCCGTCAATGCAACATATCCTTCTTTTTCAAGTATGCGGATGGCGTTGTATGTTTCCATAGCCGGCAATGCAAAGCGGTTGCAGAAATCACTGATTTCGAAATTCCATGTCGTAAGCTTTCCTGCGCCGACCACAATCTGAAAATAGTTTCCAAGCGCATTATACACACTGGCATTAAATTCAGGATCAGGAAACGATGCTTCGAGAATTTTTTCAGCTTCAATCATATCCGATTTTGCCCACAGGAGCCAGGCAAACGAGGTGTTTCCATCGCGGCCTCCACGGCCTGCTTCCTGAAAATAGGCCTCAATGCAATCCGGCACATCCATATGCACCACCAGCCGCACATCGGGTTTATCGATGCCCATGCCGAAAGCATTGGTAGCCACCATCACGCGAACGCGACCCTGTATCCATTCAGATTGTCGCTTGTCGCGCTCCTGCGGCAGCAATCCGGCATTGTAGAAATGTGCGGAAATTTTATTGCGGATCAGAAAATCGGCGTATTCCTTGGTTTTGCGCCGGTTGCGCACATACACAATGGCGGTTCCTTTATACTCAGTCAGGAGCTGCAACAATCTTCCGGTCTTATCTTCTTCCTGAATGGCATTATACACCAGATTGCTGCGATAAAACGACTGACGAAATACATTTTTGCTGCTGAAAGCAAGCTGCTCCATGATATCATCGACCACCTTTGGTGTAGCCGTGGCAGTGAGTGCAATCACCGGCACACCCCGCAACAGCGACCGGATAGCGGCAATATTGCGGTATGGCGGACGAAAATCGAAGCCCCACTGCGAAATACAATGAGCTTCGTCGACCGCAATCATATTCACTTTCATTTTGGGCAGCCGCAGCAGAAACATTTCTGTTTCGAGTCTTTCGGGCGATACATACAAAAACTTCACATCGCCGTACAGACAATTGTTCAGGATGTTTTCTATCTCATAATAATTGAGTCCGCTGTGAATGGCATAGGCCTTAATGTTTCTTTTTTTCAGGTTTTCGACCTGATCTTTCATTAAAGCAATAAGCGGAGAAACAACGATACACAGGCCGTCTTTTGCCAAAGCAGGTACCTGAAATGTAATTGACTTTCCGCCGCCGGTAGGCAGCAAAGCCAGTGTGTCATTGCCTTTGAGCACCGACAGAATAATATCCTCCTGCATGGGACGAAACATTTTGTGTCCCCAGTATTGTTGCAGAATGGATAGTATGCGGGCTTTCATAATGCGATATTATTCAAAAATAGAAAAAATATCCGAAACAACCATCAGTCAAATTTCCCGCACAGGAAATCCGACAAAACGTCTTACAGTTTTTTGTTGAAGATGCCGGCCGAAGCCTGTGCTGCAGGCATCAGCAGCATATCATTCACATTGACATGCGCCGGTAAAGTGGCCACATACCGCACTGCATCGGCCACATCGTCGGGTGTGAGTGGTTGAAATCCTTTATATACATTGGCAGCTTTTTCGGCATCGCCATCAAAACGAACCAGGCTGAATTCGGTCTCAGCCGCACCCGGAGCGATTTGTGTGACTTTAATACCATGCGGCAGTAAATCAATGCGCATACTTTTCGACAATGAATCGACTGCAGCTTTGCTGGCGCAATATACATTGCCATTCGGATAAGCTTCGCGGCCGGCAATAGAGCCAATATTGATAATATGTCCGCTTTGACGTTCAATCATACCGGGAACGACAGCACGTGTGAGATACAGCAATCCTTTTACGTTGGTATCGATCATCTGATCCCAGTAATCGACATTACCTTCCTGAAGTGTTGAAAGACCGCGCGCAAGGCCGGCATTATTGATCAGTATATCAATGTTTTTCCAGTCCTGCGGAAGAGACTGAATGGTATTAAAAACTTCTTCGCGGTTACGCACATCAAAACAAAGCGACAGAAAACGGGGTCCATACTGGCTTGTAAGTGTTTCAACGAGGTCGTTGAGACGGTCCTGACGACGTCCGCATAAAATAAGTCTGTCGTTTTCCTTTGCAAAAACATGCGCACATGAAGCGCCAATGCCACTGGTGGCACCTGAAATTAAAATAGTTTTATTCATGACTGTTTATAGATTTAATGCCGAAAAACTTTCCGGCTTTTTTAAAATCGATGATGAGAAAAAGAGCAATGCAGAGGAATGGCAGCACCGGAATCCGGTAGCGCACCAAAGCTCCAAGCACCGGTGTAGTAATGCCGGTAATAACCGACAACACCAGACAGAAAAACAAACTGAAATAAATGATCCGTATATGCTGAAGTTTTTTGCTGTGAAAAAAGATTGCCATGAGTACAAAAACCACCAGCAGAAAATTTTCGATGATTGCCGGAATCATAAGTACAGAGCCGATTTCATTAGGCAACGGGCGCAGCAGTGTATTAAAAACAGCTTGCGGCGAATACAATAAAAAGCTGGAGAAATGTGGTTCAATCGGAATCGGTTCAATCAGACTTCCTGCATTTTCGAAACGCGCCAGACCAACAAAATCATGCTGCTTTCCAACAAACAATTCAAACACATTATACGCCGGATACAGCTCGCCGAAAAGGATTCCGAGGTTGACAAATATCAGCAGCGAAATAATAATTTTTGCAAATGCATGACGGTTATTCGTCAGTACCACCCAGGCATTACCAACCAGCACAGGGATTAATACTGCCAATACGTACATTTTTGTAAAAAACAGCAACGCAAAACCGAGGGCTGCCAACAGAATTCTTTTCACACTGAACGATATAAAAAGCAGCTGCTGACAAGCGTACAGAAATATTCCAAGTCCAAAAAACAACACACTTTCTTTCATGGCACCCGAGCTCCAGAACACGACGGATGGTATCAGAAAGACAGCTGCATACAACCAAGGTTCTTTATCCTTGAAATAGGGGCTGAATGTTTTAAACAAGGCAAAAAAACCTAAAAAGCTCAATATAACAAAAATGAGATTGTGCACCTGGAAAAATCCAAATGAAAAAATCCGGATCACCGCATTGATTCTGATGATGGTGTGACTATCGTTGTACGTTACCGTTTCGTATTTCCGGTACCAGTTGTTCATTTTTTTGTAGTACAGCGCATCGAATCTTTCATTATCGTTCTGCACGCCGCTGACCATTTTAATGTAATCGGCCGGGGAATCTTTCAATGCACCATACATCACTTCGCTATCATCGAAATATTTAAAAATATCGGCTTTGGTGCGATCGGGATAATACGAAGTGTATATGTATGTCAACCCAAGACCAGCCAACACTTTCAGCCAGAAAGCAGCCAGCACCCATGAGCGTTTGATGCCGTTCAGCGAAAATGCTTTCCACCGCATAATGAGGACAGATACGATGGCAACAAGTCCTGCGCAATACAGAATTTCTACAAAATTCATTTCCGGTTATTAAGTTCAATCCATTCGCGGGCAGCTACAAAAGCATGTGCCCAGGGTGAAACGGAATCGCCTTGTGCTCCGGGTTTATAATAAGCCCACTGCCATGGGAATACCGATCGTTCGATATGCGGCATCATGGCCAGGTGACGGCCATCGGCAGTACACAAGGAAGCAGCATTGAAATCGGAACCGTTTGGATTGGCCGGATATTGCTCATATCCGTATTTCATCGGAATAATATAATCGCTTTCTTTTCCTTTCAATGAGAAGCGACCTTCGCCGTGTGCAATCCATACGCCAAGACGCGATCCGGCAAAAGCTTTCAGCATTACACTGTCATTGGGCAATACATCCACACTCACAAAGCCCGATTCGAATTTATGCGATTCGTTCCAGTGCATCTGCGGATCCGGAATTTCCTTTTTGTTGCGGTTAAACACACCCAGTTCAACCATCAGCTGACAGCCATTGCAAACACCAAGACTCAGTGTGTCGGGACGTGCATAAAAATTGTCGAGCGCTTTTTTCGCTTTTGGATTGTACAAGAATCCTGCGGCCCAGCCTTTGGCAGAGCCAAGAACATCGGAATTGCTGAACCCGCCGACAAAAACAATCATGTTTACATCGTGCAGATCTTCGCGTCCTTCGATCAGGTCGGTCATGTGTACGTCGCGCACATTCATGCCGGCCATATACAGGCTGTATGCCATCTCGCGGTCGCCATTGACGCCTTTTTCACGAATAATGGCAGCCTGAACTGTACGCTTTTTCACTTCCGGCAATTTGCCGGTAAAGAATTCCGGAAAATTATACTTCAGTGTCTGTTTTGCATACTGTTTAAAACGTGTTTCAGCAAGCGCAGGCCTGGTCTGAATGCGGTCGAACAGATACGATTTGCGGAACCAGACGTCGCGCAGTTTATCAATATTGAAATATTCGTACTGAACGTTTTTGATGATTTTAAACTCACGCTCGGCAATGACACGACCGATCGGATAGAATAAAATATTTTTGCTGAACAGATAATCGACCACCTGCTTGGTGTCTTTCACCTGAATAACAACGCCGGGTTTTTCGGAAAACAAGATAGCCGGAATGTCCGTTTCTTTAATGGAACTGATATTAATATCAACGCCCACAGCCGGATTGGCAAAACACATTTCAAGCAGTGTGGTCATCAATCCACCGGCACTCACATCGTGACCAGCAAGAATTTTATTTTTCGAAATCAGCGACTGTATAGCTCCAAATGCGGCCGAGAAGTAAACGGGATCCGGAACATCGGGCGCCGTATTGCCAACAGCATTCAGCGTTTGATAGAACACACTTCCGCCCAGTGCATAAGCCGATTTTGTGAAGTCAATATAAATGAGCGCCGAGTCTGGTTCGCTGACCAGCACCGGTTTCACCGCTTTCGTAAAATCGGTCACCTGCGCTGTTGCCGACACAATCACAGTTCCGGGCGCTTTTACTGTGGTCCCGTCGGGATATTTCTGTGTCATCGACAGCGAATCCTTTCCTGTCGGAACATTGATTCCAAGCGCAATACTGAATTCGCTCAATGCTCTCACTGCATCATATAAACGGGCGTCTTCGCCTGGATTTTTGCAGGGCCACATCCAGTTGGCACTGAGCGAAACACCGTGCAAACCGTTTTTCAGCGGAGCCCAGACAATGTTTGTCAATGCTTCGGCCACGCTGAGTCTGGCTCCTGCAGCTGCATCAATCAATCCGGCTATCGGTGCATGACCGATGGAAGAACCTATACCTGATTTTCCAGCATAATCCAATGCAGCAATTCCGAGGTTATTGAGCGGCAACTGTATTTCACCACAAGTCTGTTGCAGCGCCACTTTGCCGGTCACCGAACGGTCAACTTTGTTGGTGAGCCAGTCTTTACAGGCAACGGCTTCGTGACTTAAAACATTTTCAAGATATTCATTAAAAAGACGCAGCTGATATTCCGGTTCGGCATATTCCTGATGAACATGTTTGTCTTCAATGACAGTTTTGGGCGTGCATCCGAACAAATATTGCAATTTCAGATTGAAAGGCTTACGTTCGTCATCGCCTTCAAAAGTGAGTTTGTGATTGCCTTTCACTTCGCCTACCACATACAACGGAGCCCGTTCACGTTCTGCAATCCGCTCAATAAGTGGCAATGATTTTTCGCGGATAACAAGACCCATACGTTCCTGCGATTCGTTGCCGATCATTTCCATATCGGAGAGAGTCGGATCGCCTTTGGGCAGTTTATCCAGAAAAATAGTTCCGCCTGTATCTTCAACCAGCTCGCTGAAACAATTCAGATGTCCGCCGGCACCATGGTCGTGAATGGAAATAATCGGATTGTCGGGCGATTCGGACAATGCACGGACAACGTTATACACTCGTTTCTGCATTTCGGGATTGGCCCGCTGCACAGCGTTGAGCTCAATGGCATTGTTGTATTTTCCGGTCTCGACCGATGACACTGCGCCTCCGCCCATACCAATTCGGTAATTGTCGCCGCCCATCAGCACAATCAGATTTCCCGGACCGGGTTTGCCTTTGATGGCCTGCGATTTCACGCCATAGCCAACACCACCGGCCAGCATAATGACTTTGTCATAAGCCGTTAATGTCTCTCCTTCCTGATGTTCGAAGGTGAGTAAACTTCCGGTAATGAGCGGCTGACCAAATTTATTTCCGAAATCCGATGCGCCGTTCGAGGCCTTGATCAGAATTTCTTCGGGAGTCTGATATAAAAATTTACGACGATCAGGCACAGTGCCGTTTTCGTCGGCAGCAGGTTCTTCAAGCTGCGGTTTCGAGGTCATATACACAGCTGTTCCAACCAGAGGCATACAGCCTTTTCCGCCGGCCATACGGTCACGGATTTCGCCGCCACTTCCGGTTGAAGCACCAAAGAAAGGCTCAACGGTCGTCGGGAAATTATGCGTTTCTGCCTTCAGCGAAATAACCGATTCGGCTTTGCGGATGGTAAAATCCGACGGCACATCATCCTGTTCCGGACAAAAAAGTTCAATTTCGGGACCGTCGATAAAAGCGACATTGTCTTTATAAGCCGAAATTACATCGTTGGGATGTTCTTTGGTCGTGAGTTTAATCCACTGAAAGAGCGTCATATCATGCTCAATACCATCAATGATGTATTGTCCGTTGAATATTTTATGGCGGCAATGTTCAGAGTTGATCTGTGAAAAGCCAAATATTTCGCTGTCGGTGAGCTTACGACCGATTTTTTTGCTGATGTATTTCAGAAAGCGGACTTCTTCGAAACTCAGGGCCAGTCCTTTTTCTTCGTTGTATTCTTCCAGATGGTCAATAAACCGGATGGGTTCCGGGTCGCGGTTCTGATCGAACATATCGGTGGTCAGACCTTTATACACCATTTCAAGCATGGGGTCCATCTTCCCGTTGTCGGGACGAAACACTTCAATGCGTTCGATTCCTTCGAGACCCATATTGAGGGTGATTTCAACGGCATTGGTGCTCCAGGGGGTAATCATTTCGCGGCGCGGACCAACGAAAGTTCCTTTAACGCCATCGGTTGTAATTGAGTCACAGCCTGCGAATAGCCATTTAAATTTTTCTATATCCTTGTCATGGAGCGGCTTTCGGCTTTTAACAACGTATACAAGCTGCTCGGCTTCTTTATTGAAAAATGTTAGCATTGGTATCCCGTATTATTTTGCAAACGTAATGGAAAAATCGGAGATTTGCAAATGTAAAAACAGTGTCAAAGCACAGGAAACAGTAAAACCCTGAATAAATATTACATAGCCTGCTGAAGAAAAATGATTAATTTTCCGTTTCATTTGCAACCTTTTAAAATCCCGTCCTACTTTAGTACAGAATTTTGACCAACAGCGTGGAATATACCGACCTGCACAGGGAACTGATCGAACAGTGCCGACGCGGCGAACGCAATGCGTTTCGCGAAGTATACCGCCTGTACTCAAAAGCGATGTATAATGTTGCCTTACGTATGACAGGACTGGCCCACATAGCAGAAGATATTTTGCAGGAATCGTTTGCCGATGCCTTCAGCACCCTTGGCAAATTCCGCAACGAAAGCACCTTTGGGGCCTGGCTGAAACGCATTGTGGTATTCAAATGCTATGATTATCTGAATTCGAAAAGCAGCTCGATGGAATTCCTCGAAGACATGGAAGCATTTGATTCGGCCGACATCGAGCCGGCATTTAATGAAGAGGAGATGGCCCGCGAAGTACAACGCATCAAACAGGCGGTTCAGCTATTGCCCGCCGGCAGCCGCACCGTGTTGACACTGTATCTGTTTGAAGGCTACGACCACGAAGAAATCGGACAAATCATGGGCATTTCGGAATCGACCTCGAAAACCCAGTACATGAGAGCAAAAATAAAACTGAAGGAAATTCTGACGCAATCCCCCGCATATGAAAGATAATATTGAAAAATTTGTTTCGCAGCACCGTGTGCATTTCGACGATGAGGAGCCATCGTCCGAAGCATGGAGCAAGCTGGAAAAAACGCTGCCCGTCAGGCGGAAAAAAATTCAGCTGCATCCGCTGGCATATGCTGCATCGCTGTTGATCATGGCCGTGGCGGGATGGTATTTGTCAACGACCATTATGCGCAAACCCGAAATGACTCAACCATCGGTTCAGCCCGTTGCTAAAGTGATTTCGAAACCGGTGATTGTTGAAAAAACCGACACTGTTCTGATTCAGGTTGCAGCAACCACAACCGCAGCTACACAAATGAACACCGCATCAACAGCGCAAAATCAGAGTGTGTATGCCGAAATCACCAACTACTACCAGGAAGAAATCACCAAACGAAAATCAAAACTCTATGCGACTTCGGCAGGAAATGACAGAGTGCTTGAACAGGTCGAAGAAGAACTGGCCTATATGGACACGCTGAATGCGCGTGCACAACGCGAAATGAACCAGGGAATGAATGTCGGCGTGGTGATGGAACAACTGGTTCAGAACTACCGTCAAAGCATCGATATACTGGATATGATGCTGGAACAGGTGAATGAAGAATATGCACAATACAATGAATAAAAGCATGAAAACGAAACTGATCATTTTAATGGTTTTTCTGCTGGCGCCCTGGATTGCCGGAGCTCAGATGCATACTGCACGCAAATCGTATAAGGGCAGTTATATTTCGGACAACAAAACAGAAATTTCCATCAACAATAAATACGGCGACATAACCATTGCAACAATCCCCGGCGATTCGGTCATCATTACGGCTTATGTCGAAGCCATTGACAAAGACTCCATGGAAGCCGAAGAACAACTGTCCGAAATTGAAGTCAAAGTAGATGCCTCGGGCTATTACATACATGCATTAACCATTTTCAACGGCAATCAGAACGACTTTAAAACCGACTGGAAAATGATGACCGGCAGTGTTTTCAACAGCAACAAATCGCTTAAAGTAAATTACATTGTCGAAATTCCCGAAGGACGCTCGCTGCAGATCAACAATGCCTATGGCAATATTATTATGCAGGATTATTCCGGAATTTTAACGGTAAACCTGACTGCAGGCCAATTTACAGCCGGCCACCTGAGCGGAAAAACAACCTTTGAACTTATCGGCGGTAAAGCACAATTCCGCTCAGCAAACAATATCAGCGTGAAAGCCGACATGAATGAATTCGCGGCAGACAGCATTGGTACAGCGTTTTTCGATTCCCGCGGATCACAGATACGCATTACACAATCCGATGTAATAACAGTCGATTCGCGCCGCGACAAATGGTTTCTTGAATCGGTTAATCAGATCAGCGGATCAGGAAATTTCAGCAGCTTTACGATTGGAAATTTAGTCAAAGACTGTAATCTGAAAACCTTTTACGGCAACCTGACGCTGTCGAAAATTGATCCCGCTTTTCACAGCATCAATCTGATTACCGGCAGCAGCGATGTAAGTATTGCATTGCCGCAAAATATAACGCCACAGTTTCAGTGCGAGCAGAAAAAATCGAGGACCCTCTTCCCTGCCCGGCTGAATCTGAAAACCGACACTATTGACGTAAAAGCACAGCAATTCCGCACCTACAACCATGTTGAAAATGCAACCACGTTTATCAATCTGAATGTGAGTGGGGGGTCGGTGAATGTTTACTGAGTGGTCAGTAGCCAGTAGCCAATTGTGAGTAGTCAGTCCGCCTGGTCGTTGAGCGTGTCGAAACGCGGCGGATGAGTAGTGTCTATAAACGTTTATCCCCAAAAATTACAATAGTTGGTTCCTTTGAAAGGGACTACAGGCGTAGTCCAATAATAATAGCCCGATGCCCTTTAGGGCTGCGGGGATAGAGCACGCGAAGCACCTTTGAGTTGGAAAGTCACGCGGCGTGCCGCGCATTCACAAACGTAAGCGTCAGGATGGCCAGTCCGCCGCGGCGGATATCTTGTGCGACTTTAGTGGAAGTGGACTGCTGTTGACGCAGACAGAAGACTCTTCTCCAGCTGTGAGCAGTGATCGGTGACCGGCGAACTTTTGCTCTGTCTCCAAAAAACGTCCTTTTTCATTTAAAACAACATGTATATTCCAACATTGAAATTTATCGCGCTTTCCGCCGCGGCGGAGCCAGTGGCCAGTAATTTGCGTTGATCATTCATCATCATTCTTGCAGATTAAGATTTCAAAATTAAAATCCTGATTAATAATTTGGCTTTTCAATTTATATTTCATAACTCCGCAATTTTTTTAAGCTTAACAATGTATAAATCTCCATTTGAATATTCTTTCTTAAGCCAAAGCTCTGTTGGAGTAAGCCGAGTAATATCAAAATTTCTTGCAGAACCAGTTATAAAAGGCTCCATTCCAATAGGATCAGTCTGATAACCATAAACACCAAAAATGTAATAGCCATACAGGTCTAAGTACAGTTTCTTCTTGTTGTTTTCAAATTTATACAAATTCTCACCAATTATTTCAACCAAAGAATCATCTACATAACATTTTCCACCAAAGTCAAGCATCTGTTCCTTTTGTGGAGTATTTCCGTTGTCATCAAAACTAAAAAACCAGTCACAACTGTCTTTCCAGTTTTGGGTAATGTCAATATCATTTTTCGACAAATAAACTACTTCATACCTGCCTTCAATTCTATCAAACACGCTTCGAAAGCTAATACACGGTCCCTCTTCATATCTGCCACAACCAATGAATGACAATGACAGAAGAAATGCTCCGATTATTATTAAACAGAATTTGTTTCTCATATATTCTCTTTTAGATGAATTTCATAAACATCGTTTCCATTTGTGTGACGGAGCCACATTTCCCTGTTGGTGAGTCTGGTCACTTCAAACAGCGTAGGCTCATCGCCATTGGCAATGATTATCGGGTAAAACAATCTCCCCGGATATTGGGCTGTATCCATAATTGCATTATACATCCAAAGTTTTGTGATATTATCCTCCGTTGAAAAAGCTAGATAATAGCCGAACCCATATTTTTTAAAAGTTCCGCAAGAATCGATATATCCTGATACCTGAGCTCCATGAATATTTGGCCAGGAACCGGTTTCGTCATAATGAAAGTCGAACTGTAAATCGTAATACTGATTCCAGAAACTGGTCAAATCAAAACCATTTTTTGAAATACTCTCTATATGGTAAATACCATAGATTCTTTTTTCCACTGATCTCAGACTCACCTTCGGGCCGTCCTCAAATTTGCTGCAACTAAAAGCAGTAGACAGAATAACCGCAAGTGCAAAAATATTTTTCAGTAACTTTGTTTTCATGATTTCAATATTTTGCAATACGATGCTTTTATTCCTTTTCTAATTTCAACAAATAATCGTTATCCAGCGAGTCTGTTGTATTTAGCCAGAGCTTCGAATTGGACAATTTTAAAATATCAAAATCTACCCACGTCCCCGTAATTAATGGATACATTCCCGTACTGTCACAAACAATATCATATAAATAAACAAAACTAAATCCAAAACCAATTTCAGTTTCATTATCTAATATCCAATGACCACTTGATGAAGTAAGAGTCACATCCGCAGTATCAACATAACAATTGCAATTCTTAACTTCAAAATAGTGATCACTGTTTTTATCAAAGAAAGTTAGTCTCCAATCATACTGCGATCGCCATTCTTCCAAAACACTGACTCCGTTTT